>JAGCFF010000149.1 GCA_017650285.1 Bacteroidales bacterium | reverse complement strand
CAATCCTCCCTGAGTAGTTATGGCACGCCGGGGCACCATCAGGATATTCACGGACGGCGCCTGCAGCGGCAATCCCGGCCCTGGAGGGTACGGGGTGATACTGCGTTACGGTGATACCGAGAAGACCATTTCGCAGGGTTTCAAGTCGACCACCAACAACCGTATGGAACTGCTTGCAGTCATCGTGGGGCTGGAGGCCATAAAGTGGAAGAACGCCGACATAGAGATCTACAGCGATTCCACCTACGTCGTGAATGCGGTCACCAAAGGATGGCTGGAGAGATGGGTCCTGACCGGATTCAAGGGAAAGGCCAATGTCGACCTCTGGCAGCGCTACCTCGAATGTGCACAGGGCCACAACCTGCGCTATATCTGGGTGAAAGGCCACGCGGGACACCCCGAAAACGAACGCTGCGACCGCATGGCAGTCGCAGCATACAAATCTGACAATCTTCTTGAGGACGCCTGAGCGGCCTATTCCGACTTGTACTTCTCGTAGATCCGGCTGATTCCGGCCTCGTCCACGGTACCTCCGTGTACGATGACGCGGTAGCGGAGCTTCACTTTCTCCCCTTTCTTGAGATGGGTGGCCTCACCGTCCTCGGGCCAGTTCATAGGAGTAGGTGACATAAAGCCGTAGTCCCTTGTGAACCAGGGTGACGGGAACCATTTGTTCGAAGGGTGCTGCAGAATAGCAATGCCCTCATATCCGGTGGCCTGCCTCTTGCCATAGAAATCCATCCAGGCAGCCCTCTGGCCGAAGGTGGCTTTCTCGCCGCTCTGTCCCTCGCTGTTGACCATCACTCCTCCCTGCTTGACAGAAAGGTCTTCGGCCATACGGACGCTGAACAGCGAATGGTTGGTGGTGGGGATGTTGACATCCACGAGCATTTCCATCTCCACGTCGAAATCCAGCTGGAAGATGCCTTCCGAAGGAGAAGTTATGGTGATCAGGCGCTTGTCCTTGATGGGAGATTCAGCGTCGGGGCGTTTCCAGATGCATTCATCTTCGATCACAGCCCTGTCTCCGCCTGTTTCAAGCACCCTTGCCCCTATGGAAATGATGCGGCCACGTTCAAGCCCTTCCTGCCAGTAGTTGCCGCCGTTCACACGGTCGCAGCCGAAGAACAGAGATGAGTGGTGAGGATAGATTCCGTTGCGCATCGAAGTGACGCTTGCGCCCGATACGGGGCTGTTCACCGGGAAGAAGAAAGGATATTTCTCGTCATCCTCGAAGCGGTAGCTGGTGAAGAAAAGATTGCCGACGGTAACGTCGATACGGTTGCCGATCCTGACGGCGTTCACATTCCTTGGTGCCGGCCTGGCGCCGGACACGGGAGGCTGTGCTGCTGCACTGAGAGCCGAAAGCAATGCCAGTGCAGCGAAAAGCGATTTGAAAAACTTATTCATATCAGAGTATGTTCATTGATTGTTCCTTGATCTTTTCAAGCTCGTCCTTCATCCTGACGACACATTTCTGGATTCCGGCGTGGTTGGCCTTGCTGCCGAGGGTGTTGATCTCGCGTCCCATCTCCTGGGCAATGAATCCCAGTTTCTTGCCGGGGAATTCCTCGCCGTCGATGGTCTCGCGGAAATAGCGGCAGTGCTGGGCGAGACGGACCTTCTCCTCGTTGATGTCCAGCTTCTCTATATAGAAGATGATCTCCTGCTCGAGCCTGTTCAGGTCGGCGTTGACCTGCAGTTCCTTCATCCTGTTCTCGAGACGTGCGCGGACCGCTGCGGTACGCTCCGGCTCGAACTGGGCGATCTGGGGAATGAATGATTCTATGGATTCGACCTTCGCCAGGACATCTGCACGCAGGGAAACGCCTTCCTTAGAACGGAAATCCTTCAGAGCCGCGACAGCTTCCCGGATCGCTCCCCAGAGGGTCTCCCACTGGTCATCGTCTATCTCGGGCTTGCCGCTTCCGACAACGTCGGGCATATGCAGAAGGGAAATGAAAAGTTCAGAATCAGGCACATAGCTTGGATCCGCGTGCTGCACTGCCTCCTTCACCTGGCCGTAGTACTCCGCCAGGACATCCTGGTTCACCTTATGAGCCGACGCCGACTGATCCTTGCTGTCGAGGCTGATGAACAGGTCTATGCTGCCCCTGTTCAGCTCTGCAGCCAGGTACTGCCGGACCGTCATCTCCTTGTCGCGGGGAATCAGGGAGGTCTTGAGGTTTATGTCAGCATTCTTGCCATTGAGCGATCGAATCTCTACTATATATTTCGAACCGGAAATGACGCACTCGGCCTTACCGTAGCCGGTCATTGATTTTATCATCGGAAATGAATTTGTATTGCCAAGGATAAAAGTAGCGCATTTTTGCTATTTTTGCAAAATACAACATAGACACAAGACACTACAATGGCTGAAATCGACAACGGTGCAGATACCGGTAAAAATCTGAATTTCCTGGAAGAAATCATCGAGAAAGACCTTGCAGAAGGCAAGTATCAGGCTATCAAGACCAGATTCCCTCCGGAGCCCAACGGTTACCTGCACATCGGTCACGCGAAGAGCATCTGCCTCAACTTCGGCCTCGCCAAAAAGTACGGCGGCACCACCAACCTTCGCTTCGATGACACGAATCCTGTCAAGGAAGATACGGAATATGTAGAATCCATCAAGGAAGACATCCACTGGCTCGGATTCGACTGGGCCAACGAGTTCTACGCTTCCGACTATTTCGACCAGCTCTATGAATGGGCCGAAGAGCTCATCAAGAAGGGCCTTGCCTATGTTGACGACCAGACTCAGGAAGAGATCCGCCTCGGCCGCGGCACCGTGAACCAGCCGGGCATCGAAAGCCCCTACCGCAACCGCAGCGTCGAGGAGAACCTCAAGCTCTTCCGCGAAATGAAGGCCGGTATCTATCCCGACGGCAGCAAGGTGCTCCGCGCCAAGATCGACATGGCCCACCCCAATATGCTGTTCAGGGATCCCCTGATGTACCGCATCATCCACGCCGAACATCACCGCACAGGGAACAAGTGGTGCATCTACCCGATGTACGACTATGCCCACGGCCAGTGCGACTCCATAGAAAACATCACCCACTCGATATGCACTCTCGAGTTCGACGTGCACAGGCCTCTCTATGACTGGTTCATCGAGAAGCTCGGCATCTTCCCTTCACATCAGTACGAATTCGCCCGCCTCAACCTGACATACACCGTGATGAGCAAGCGCAAGCTGCTCGAGCTTGTCCGCAACAACTACGTCGACGGATGGGACGACCCCCGTATGCCTACGATCTGCGGTATACGCCGCCGCGGCTACACTCCGGAATCGATCCGTATGTTCGCAGAGAAGGTCGGAGTGGCCAAGAGGGACAATGTCATCGACCTGTCGCTGCTCGAGTGGTGCCTGCGTCAGGACCTGAACGCCCGTTCGAACCGCTATATGGCAGTCCTGAACCCCGTGAAACTCGTCATCGACAACTATCCCGCCGACACCGTGGAGTATTTCGACGCTCCACTGAACCCCGCAGACCCTGACGGTCCGAAGCGCAAGGTTCCGTTCGGCCGCGAAGTCTACATCGAGCGCGAGGATTTCATGGAAGACGCTCCCAAGAAATATTTCCGCCTGAAACCTGACGGAGAGGTCCGTCTGAAATATGCGTACATCGTGAAGTTCGCTTCAGTGGTGAAGGATGCCGACGGCAACATCACCGAACTGCACTGCACCTACGATCCGACTTCCAAGCCGGGAGCAGGCGAATGGCGCTCGGTCAAGGGCACCATCCACTGGGTCAACTGCCACGTGTGCGAGAAGATCGAATGCAGGATCTACGACCGCCTGTTCACAGAAGAGCTTATGGGTTCGATTCCGGAAGGCGTCGACTACAAGACCTACCTCAACCCCGAGTCGATGGTGATCAAGACTGCATACGCCGAGCCTGACCTGCTGAAGGACGACAGCGGCATAGCAGTTCAGTTCGAAAGGACGGGTTATTTCTACAAGGATCCCAAGAACAGAGCCTACAACAAGGCCACCGGCCTCAAGGACTCCTTCAAGGTCAACTAGTAATATTTGATTTCTTCGCCTTCGAGGGCGCTCAGCAGATTGTTGGCCATACGGCTTGCCCCGAAGCGGAAATACTCCTTGCAGAGCCACTGCTCTCCGAGGACGGTGTCGACTATGCCGTAGTAGAGCGCGGCATCCTCAGGCGTAGAGATGCCGCCTGCAGGCTTGAATCCCACCTTGCGGGCCGTGGCAGTCACATATTTCGAGATGCATTCGCACATTATGTACGCCGCCTCCGGAGTTGCGGACACGGATGTCTTTCCAGTCGAAGTCTTGATGAAGTCGGCACCAGCCTCCATAGCAAGGAAAGATGCCTGGGCTATATCTTCATAGCTTCCTAGCGAGCCGGTTTCGAGGATCACCTTCAGCACGACCTTCCTCTTGACAGCCGACTTGATGGCTTTCTTGATCTCGGATATCTCCTTGAATGAATCTTCGTAGCGTCCGTCAAGGAACGAGTTGAGAGCAAGCACTATGTCCACCTCGTCGGCACCGTCGCCCACTGCCTTCACACACTCGAACACCTTGACGTCTAGGAAGCTCTGCGATGCGGGGAAGCAGCCTCCCACAACTGTCACGTGTACGTCGGGATTGTCCCTGGTGATGGCGACTGTCTTGGCGAAATTGGGATATACGCATATCGACGCAGGCAGCGGATAGTCCGGGTACAGCCCGTTGAAGCGGTTGACTTTCTGGGTCATCGCGGCAATCTTGGTCGGAGTGTCCGACACAGTCAGGGATGTGAGGTCTATCATTCCCAAAGCCTTGGCATACACTTCCCTGGTCTGCCATTGCTGCTGCCGGGCCTTGACTTCAGCTACTTTTTCGTCTATGTTGGTAGGAACATATCCGTATTTCTCAAGATAGTTCATGGTTTGGTTTTATGTGTTAAAGGTCATTTATCTGGCTTCATCTGCCGGAGCGGGATTGTTGCGGACCCTGCGGCTGCGCAACCTTCCGGCCTTCTCGACCGGATCGTCCGGATCCTCGAAAAGACTGCCGGCCGGCACCAGTTCCCCTGTCCCGACCTCAGCTTCGAAGCGCTGGTGCGCGGCTGTGAATATTTCCTTGAACTTGACGGGATTCTGAAGGTAGTAGTCCAGCGAGCGGGCGAAATCCTCCTGGCTGCAGCCATAGTCGGCAAACACCGAACCGTATACGGAAGTGGTGTCGGCCTTGGCGGAGTACTCGTGGTCAACGGCCAGCTGGGCGTCGAGCACGTACATGTCGTGAATGATCGACGCCATCTTCCTGGGGGGTATTATGCCCTTCTGGGAGCACCCCGACAGAAAGAGTACCGCTATGAGCAAAACAGCCTGATATCTCCGAATCATATCACAAATATAAAAAAATAATAGCGTACAATTTGTATCTTTGTGCGTTAAGCAAAACCACTTGAAATATGAACATTCTGGTCATCGGATCTGGCGGAAGAGAGCACGCCATCGCCTGGAAAATCGATAAAAGCCGCATCGAGCACAACATTTTCTGTCTTCCCGGCAACCCTGGCACAGCCACCTTCGCCACCAACATCCCCGGCAAGGTGACTGATTTCAATCTTGTCAAGGATACTGTCGTCTCGAAGGGCATCGATATGGTGGTTGTCGGCCCCGAGGTCCCGCTGGTAGAAGGCATCACCGACTTCCTTGCAGAAGCCGTTCCCGGCGTCAAGGTCATCGGCCCCTCGAAGCAGGGTGCGATGCTCGAAGGCAGCAAGGACTTCGCCAAGGACTTTATGACCAGACACGGCATCCCTACTGCAAGGTATGCCACCTTCACCGGAGGTGAATACGCAGCAGCCTGCGCGTTTCTCGACGGAATGCAGCCGCCCTACGTGCTCAAGGCCGACGGTCTTGCAGCCGGCAAAGGCGTGCTCATAGTGGAAGACCTCCAGGAGGCCAAGTCCCTGCTGAAAGACGTCTTCGACGGAAAGTTCGGAGCCGCCGGCGACAAAGTGGTCATCGAGCAGTTCCTCGACGGCATTGAGATGTCGGCATTCGTGCTGACTGACGGCAAGGACTATCTGCTGCTTCCCGAAGCCAAGGATTACAAGCGCATCGGCGACGGAGACACCGGACTCAACACCGGCGGCATGGGCTCTGTCAGCCCTGTCTGCTTCGCCGACGAAGCGTTTATGGAAAAGGTCCGCACCCGCGTCATCGAGCCTACCATCGCCGGAATCGCGGCAGACAAGCTCGACTACAAGGGCTTCATATTCTTCGGCCTTATGAACTGCGGAGGAGACCCGTATGTGATCGAATACAACGTGAGGATGGGCGACCCCGAGACAGAATCGGTCATGACCAGGATTTCCAGCGACCTGCTGGAACATCTCATAGCCTGTGCGGACGGAACCCTGTCCGAAGAAGATCTGGAGATATCCGACAAGGCGGCCGTCACGGTGATTATGGCATCCGGCGGATACCCTGAGGCTTACCAGTCACACTACCCCATCGGCCTGATGGGAGATCCCGGCGCGCTGATATTCCATTGCGGCACAGCATCCGAGGGCGGAAAAGTGGTCACTGCCGGAGGCAGGGTGCTTGCCGTCACAGCCGTCGCCTCTGACATCCAGCAAGCCCGCGAAGATGTGTACGATGCCATCGGGAACATCTATTTCGACGACTGCTATTACCGCAACGACATAGCAAGCGACCTGCTCTCACTTGCCGGCGTGGAAGAAGACTGATGGGCGCTCGCTACGACATAAGCAGATTCACAATCCCTCTGATCATTACGGCGCTTGCCCTGCTGGCAAGCCTGTTCTTCCTGCCGTGCACCGGGTCCGAAGCGCTGAGGTATTCCTTTGCAAGCCAGTATCTGAGGATCGGCTTCTTCCTGGAGAATCCCGGGCTGTCGAAGATCGCCTCCATACTGCTGCTCGCAGCCTGCCCTCTGATGTTCTATGCTATGGACCGTAGCCATCCGCTGGCAGTAGGCTCTGTCCTGCCCCTGATTTATTCACTGCTGGTGCTGTCCTGCAAGGACGCCCTGTGTCTCAGCCCCATACACCTTGCGGCATTCTTCCTGACCTGGTCGCTCTTCTTCAGTTTCAGGGCCTCGCTCGAACCGTACAACATCGACAACCCTTTCGTGTCGATGATGATGCTGTCCACGGCATCCCTGTTCTTCGTGCCTCTGATCTGGCTGGCGCCCGTGATGGCCGTGCTGGACAACAATAACTCCACCCAGAAACTGAGGACCATAGTCGGCTCCGTCTGCGGCCTGCTGCTGCCTATGCTCATGATCACTGGCATATCCACCATCGTGACAGGCTACAAAGTCATCGAGGATCCTGTGCTGAACTATCTCGCGATGACCATAGACATCGAAGCCGGCATACCCCAGATGCAGGTTGCCACCGTGATGAAGGTGCTGATCGTGGTCGTATCTGTCGTATGGGCTGCGGTTTCTTTCATCAAGACATTCAGCACCCTGGACATTGCTGCCGAACGATGCCACATACGCTGCATAGTCTACGGAGTCTGCCTCACCGCCATAGCCATCCTGTTCGGGAAAACCCTCGGCTCCCTGCCCTGGATCCTGGCCCTGATGCCGCTCTCGATGTTCGTCTTCGCATTCTTCACCAGGCAGGCACAGCAGCGCAACGGCACATTCCTGCTTGCCATACTGCTGCTTCTCGTAATTGCGGAGAGAATCGTAATAATGCTGTAACGGCTACATAGCCATACCGCCGTCCACGGCAATCACCTGACCGGTGACATATCCTGCCAGGTCGCTGGCGAGGAAAAGGCATACCTTGGCCACATCCTCGGGGGTTCCTCCCCTGCGGAGCGGGATGCCTGCCTCCCAGGCCTTGACGGTCTCGGGTGGAAGGGCTGCGGTCATATCGGTCTTTATGAAACCGGGAGCGACGACATTCACCCTGATGCCCCTGGAGCCGACCTCCTGGGCCATAGACTTGGCCAGGCCTATCAGACCTGCCTTAGATGCAGAATAATTGCTCTGCCCGGCATTGCCGCGGATGCCGACCACAGAACTGATGTTGATGATGGAGCCCGCACGGTTGCGGAGCATTGAAGGAGTCACTGCGTGGATGAAATTGAAGGCCCCCTTGAGGTTGGACTGTATCACGGAGTCCCACTGCTCCTCGCTCATCCTCATCATAAGGCCGTCACGGGTGATGCCTGCATTGTTGACCAGGATGTCTATGCGGGAGAACTCCGCCAGCACCTGCTCGACGACCTTTGCAGAGCCTTCGAAATCGGAAGCGTCGGAAGCGATGGCCATAACCTTGACGCCGAAAGCCTCGAGCTCGCGCTTGGTTTCCATAGCGGCGTCCTTCGAAGTCAGGTAGGTAAAGGCTATTGAAGCACCCTCTGAAGCGAACTTGAGGGCGATGGCCTTGCCGATACCTTTTGCGGCGCCGGTAATAAGGGCAGTTTTGTTCTCCAGCAACATACGGCTATATGAATTGTGCCGTCAGATCGTATTCATCCGCGGCGGTGATCCTGGCTTTAATGAAATTCCCCTGCAGGGCCGCCGGAACGGCGACGGCAGGAATAAGTATCTCACCGTCCACATCGACGGATTCCTTTTCGCTGCGGGCGTGTATCATCCCGTCGGAGTAGCTGTCCACGAGCACTCTCTCCACCGACCCCACGCGGCTCTCGTTGTATTCCAGCGAAATGCCGCTCTGAAGCTCCATAAGGGCGTCATAGCGTTCTTCTTTCACCCTGCGGGACACTGAATCCTTGTAATTCAAGGCAGAGAAAGTGTTCTCCTCCTCGCTGTAGGTGAAAGCGCCGAGCCTCTCGAAGCGGTATTCGCGAACGAAGTCGAGAAGGTCGCGGAACTCCCTGACCCCCTCGCCGGGATGTCCGACTATCATCGTGGTCCTCAGGACGATGCCGGGCACCGCCTTGCGGAACTTGTCCACAAGGGCCCTCGTGGCGTCGCCGTCGATATTGCGGTGCATCATCGCCAGCACCTTGCTCGAAGAGTGCTGCAGAGGTATGTCCAGATATTTGCAGACCTTGTCGCAGCCCGCCATTATCTCCAGCACATCCTCGGGGAAATCCGCGGGATAGCTGTAGTGTATCCTTATCCATTCTATGCCCTTGATGTCGGCAAGACGCTCAAGCAGCTTGCCGAGCATCCTCTTGCGGTAAAGGTCCAGGCCGTAGAATGTTGTGTCCTGCGCAATCACCAGCAGCTCCTTCACGCCTTTGGCCGCAAGCAGTTCAGCCTCGGCCACCAGGTCCTCCATCGGAACGGAAACGTGCCGTCCCCTGATCGAAGGAATGGCGCAATACGAGCAGCTCCGGTCGCAGCCTTCGGAGATCTTCAGGAAAGCATAGTGCGACGGTGTGGTAAGATGCCGTTCGAGATATATCGATGGATCGTACGAGAAGCCGGCAGCCCTGAGCATAGCCTCGGCGTCGTCGGCTCCGAAGAAGCCGTCGACTCCCTCGATCTCCTCGGGCAGTTCCTTGCGGTAGCGCTGCGACAGGCAGCCGAACACATAGACCTTCTTCACCAGGCCCCGCTTCTTGGCTTCGAGCACAGTGAAGATCGCTTCGATGGATTCACTCTTGGCCGACTGGATGAAGCCGCAGGTGTTCAGGGCCACGATATCGGGCCTGGCCATATCAAGCGGCTCTT
>JAGCFF010000022.1 GCA_017650285.1 Bacteroidales bacterium | reverse complement strand
GCCGGATACATCTGCGCACCTTTGTCAGTCACAAAGAAGAAACTGTCATTGTCGCTTGAAAATTCCTTGCCAAGCCTTTTCAAATATAGCAAAATATATCGACTAATCAAAGCGGGAACCGGAACTTCGCGAGGTTTGTCTCCCTTGCCGACTATGCGGAACACGCCCCTCGCAGCGTCGAAGTCGCCCACCCTCAGGTTGCAGATCTCGCTGCGGCGCATTCCGGTGGAATAAAGCACCATTATCAACATCCTTGCGCGCAGGTGAGCCATAGTCTCTTCCCCCTCGAAATCGCTCTCCTTGAGTTCGAAATAGTTGTCGAGCGACTGCTCGGTGTAGAACTCCGGGAGCCGGCGGGCTTCCTTCGGCCGGAAAACCTTGCGGGCCGGATTGGAAGGCAGCTCTCCCTGCTTGACGAGCCAGTTGCAGAAGCTGCTGATGGCCGACAGCTTCAGGTTGACGGTGCGCGCCGTCAGGCCGTTCTCAAGCCCGTGGGCCACGAAGCCGCGCAGGTTGTTGCTAGCCAGCACATCGAGGGTCTCTTCCTTCGTGAGGGACTCCACGGATTCCTTTTCGGGATAGATGAAGGCATAGAACTCGCGCAGCGCCTCTTCGTAGAGAGCCACGGTGCGCTTCGAATAGCGCTTCTGCAAGGCGATATAATCCAGGAATCCGCGAATCATCACTGTAAATTTAGTGAAAATCGCAACGTGTTCATTTGTGATTATCGAAAACTTGTTTATCTTTGCCGTCCACAAGAAAAAGGAGGTGTGCAATAGACTATGATTATCGTTCCCATTAAAGAAGGTGAAAACATTGAGAGGGCTCTCAAGAAATTCAAACGCAAATTCGAAAAGACCGGCATCGTAAAGGAACTCCGCAACAGGAAGAACTTCGAGAAACCGTCAGTCAAGAGAAGAGATGAACTCAAGAAGGCCATCTATGTCCAGAAATTGCAACTCCGCGACGAATAAGACATTTAGACCTATCATATAAAAAAAGGGTGACCGATTCGGCCACCTTTTTTTATCCCTGGCCCCAAATACCCGGTTTTTTCGGGCCAGACCCGCTAAAAATTATCACCAAGCCCCAAAACCCTGGTGTTTTCGGGACAGAATCACGATACTGGCAGCAAGCAGGGCGTTTATAACCGCTTATAGACGTTTATATCAGCGAAACCAGCAGGAACAGGAAGTGGGCGATGATTCCGGCGCAGAGGCCTGCGACGGCGTGGGCGCTGAGGGCCTTGGAGATGGCTTTGCGGAATCCCAGTGCGTCGAGCATTGCGGTGTGGGTGGAGAGGAAGCCGCTCCAGCACATTCCGATGGCTGTGAACACGGCGATCGCGTTGCCGTCAAGGATGCCTTCTGCATTGAATGTGGGCAGCAGGCCGAGTGCGGCTCCTACAGCTCCGAGCGTGGTCATAGGGAAGGCAATCAGTCTCATATCATTGAACCCGAAGAGCCATTCGAACACCCAGTGGATCTTCTCTGCAAGCCAGGGGAGGATAGGGACGCCCTGATTGGCCGCTCCGGTATATCCATCGGGGCCTGCCCCGAAAGTGATGAGGATGACCATAGTGGTTATTACCAGTACGCCGGGGATTATGGCGAGTCCGAGCTCCACTCCGCTCTTGCCTCCGTCGAGTATCGCGTTGATGAAACGCAGGAACACTCCCTGCCTGCCGTCGTTCTCCTGCAGTTCATCGGAGAACTCCCCGGTGGCCGGCTCTTCGACTGCGGGTGCATCGAGTTCCGGGAAACTCCTCAGGCAGCTGCGCTGCATTATGCGGGTTGATATGATGGAACCGCAGAACGCTCCCACGAGGCCTACGAGTGCACCTCCGGGCTGGCCGAAGCTCATCATCGTGACTATGACCACGAAACCCATTCCGAACGCGGTGCCGAAATTGGTGAGCGACAGCAGCTGGTATTTCTTGAAGTATGATGAGAAAGACTTGTCCTTGGCCAGAGCGATGATGGCCGGGTTGTCGGAAAGGAAGGTCATTATGGCTCCGAGCCCCGCCACTCCGGGAAGGTTGAACAGAGGCTTCATAAGCGGCTTCAGCACCCGGCCGATGATGGAAACCAGGCCGAACTCCGACATCAGCTTCGCCAGGGCGCCGGTGAGGACCGTGATGCTCATCAGGTAGAACACGGTGTTGAGCAGCAGTCCGTGGGCCGTACGCATTATGGTGTTGAGGAGGTTGTCTCCGCCCATCCAGATTCCGAGAGGGACGAAAATTGCCAAAAACACTATAGTGAAGACAAGCGCTTCGACGGATGAACGGCTGATTTTCAAATGATTTTTCTGAGTCATTGACTAATCTGCATTTTTAAAAGGAACGCCAGACCTGGGGCTACAAGTCTGGCGTGCTTTGCGAGGGCTGCTGTGATTCTCTTTAGCACATTACAAATATGCGAAAAAAACCGCTATTTGTCATTATTATCTGCTTTCAGATCTTCGATCTGGTCTAGGAGGTCGTCGGCTGCATCGAGCTGGTCGCGGCGCATTTTGAGGCCTAAGATCAGTCCGAGAGTGGCGCCCACTGCTAGCCCCGCGAAAAATCCGATGGATTCAGCCTGGCTCATCTGCTCTCCTCTGAGAATATCCCATATCAGTATTCCGAGCCAGATGATTATTGCGGGGATAGAGAACTTGAGCCACTCGGCGTGGAACTTCTTGAATTTGGTGAGCTCTTCTGCTGCTGTCACCAGGTCTCTGTCCATTCGGGGAATGTGACGGTTGCAGGCGATGGTGGCGACAATGCAGATGAGCATCAGTACCCAGGTGAAGCCTACCGAGATCCAGGAAGCCCCGCAATTGAAAAAGGAGGGAGCAAGAAGAATCGAAGCCACTCCGAAGATTAGGGGAACGTTGGCCTTGAACCTAAGGCGGCTGGCATTCTGCCTGAAAGATTTGCGCAGAAAAGTGTTGTTGACGATCTTCTGGTTTTCGAGCTTTTCGCGGAGCTGCTTCATCTGCTCCTGCATTTCGAGAATGGTCTTATCTGTAGTTTCCATAGTTACTGCATTTTTTTAAGTTGTTCTCTGATTCTGACAAGACGGACTGAGACATTTCCGGGAGTGATTCCCACGATCTGGCCTATTTCCTCGTAGGAGAGGTTTTCCAGCCACAGAAGGACGATCGCCCGGTCGAAGGGCCCGAGTTTGCCGATGCGGTCCCTCAGGATGCTTATCTGGCGGTTGTCTTCGGCTGAGTCGTCGAAGAGGTCGATGTCCATCGACAGCGGCTCGGTCTTGATGCCGCGTTTGCTCTTGCGGTCGTAGGTAATGCAGGTGTTGAGGGCTACTTTCCAAATCCAGGAATTCAGCGCGCTGTCGCCTCGGAAGGTTCCGGAACCCCGCCACAGGTTGATCAGGATTTCCTGGAAAAGGTCTGCCACCTCATCTGCATCGTTCGAGAACATATAGCACACTGTATATATTGTGCCTTTGTGCGCTCTCACGATTTTCTCAAATTCTCGTTCTGTCATTGTCTGTCTTGATTGTTTCTGCACATTAGACGCAGAACTTTTCAAAAAACTACAGCAATTGCAAAAAAAGTTATAATTGACAAATAAAGAAAACGACAGTGCAGAAAACATGGATTTTTTTTGTAAAGACTTGCCAGTTAAAAGATTTAGTACTAAATTCGCTTTTTGATTTAATGTGCATAAGATGAGCAAACTGAAATTGCAAGTACTTCTTTTAGTATTCTTGGCTGTTCCTGGCCTTGTGGCTTCTGCGCAGGATACGACTTATTTCTATTTGCGCGGAGTCGACACAGTTGCCGTAGAGGTGCATCCCGACTTGAATCCTCAGCCGGAGCAAAAACCTTCTGAGGCGTGGTCTATTAGAAACAACCTCTTCTATGATGCTTCCGGCACTCCGAACCTCGGCTTCGAAGTTCCTGTGAACGGGCATTGGACTCTGGGCGGAAACGTGGGCTTCAAACCCTGGGACCGCTTCATCGACAATGATCCCAACAAGCAGGCTCCCCGCCGTTGGCGCAATCTGGTCATAGCACCGGAGGCACGTTATTACACCGATACAGTCAATACAGGTTTCTTCCTGACCGGAAATCTGCTCTATACCCACTATAACACAGGTAACGTACGTTTCCCGCTCGGTATGTACAGGAATACCCGTGACCAGTGGATGCAGGGCAATCTCTTCGGTGCAGGCCTGGGCCTGGGTTACTCGTGGTGGCTCAGCCGTCATCTGCGTCTTGAAGCAGAAGCGGGTGTTGCCGGCGGATGGTTCGGCCACGATACCTATTATATTAATGATAACTGCGATAACTGCATAATCGAGCATCAGACAGGTCCGGCAATCGTTCCGAAGCTGGGACTCAACCTGGTCTATACCTTCGGTAAACGCGAGCAGAGGCCCGGTCCCGAGCAGAGGACTGTCCGTCTGGCTCCTTACGACACCGTACGCCCGATCTATCTCAGCCCGGCACTTCCGTTGGTTGAAGAGTGGAAAGGTGTTGCCGGACAGCTCGAGAAGGACAATCCCGTGCTCAAGCCCAGCAGCGAATACCGTCCCTACACTCCGGACGTCGTTCTCCGCAAGATGGAAGGCCCGCTCTATGTTCACTTCGAACTTGACAAGACCATCCTCAAGCGCGAGTTCCGTGAAAATGCTCCGATCCTCGATCAGATCATAGACATC
>JAGCFF010000148.1 GCA_017650285.1 Bacteroidales bacterium | reverse complement strand
GGAATTCGCCATCTCTGAGAAATGCTCAGCGAAGTAGCACTTGTCGGGTTCGTCCCAGCTTGCCCTGGTGTTCACCAGCGAATCCTGCGGGGTTCGCACCGGATGGTAGCCCTTGTTGTCGTAGTATGTGTAGTAGAGCAGCCTCTTCTCTTCGTCGTAGAAGGGTGAGAAGGCGCCGTAGGGCACGTTGGTCAGTTTCGTGAGGACGCCTGTGTCGGGAGAGTAGCTGTAGAGGTTGGTCACTCCGTCCAGGTCGGTCTGGAACACTATGTCGCTGCCGTAGTTGTTGAGGTTGAGGATGGTGCGGGTCTGATCGGGGATCTCGCAGCGCCAGGCTGACTGCCCGAGGCCCATCGCGATGTCCTGCAGATTGATGGAATACAGTCCCCAGCCGTCGTTGGTCACTATGCCTGCGAACATCTTGTCGCCCACCCACACCGTCTGCTTGATCTGGCCGTCCTTGGCTGCGCGGACCGAGGCCACCTTGCTGCCGCTCACGCGGTCGATGAGCACGAGGTTCGAACAGCCCTGCAGGGGATATTCGGTCACGGAGATAAGGTTTCCGTCGAAAGTGAAGGCCGGATTGTAGTAGCGCGTGCCGTGGGTGATGTTGCGGACCTTGCGGGTGTTGATGTCGTATTCGCGGATGATGGAGTGGTCCTCGAGCTCCCAGCGCTCGTCGGGGACGATCTCGCTCCACATAAGGCTGTGGTCGGAAGAGGGCTTCACCTGGCTGACGCGGGCCGAGGATGCGAAGGGACGCACGAAGTGCTCGTTGCCTTCGGGGTCGATGGCCACCAGCTGGCTGACATTCTCATAGCCGGCCTTGACCGCATAGACGTTGCCGTCGGCCAGAGGCACGGGCGAGTGGTATGTAGTGTAGTACTTGTTGGGGTTGTTGCTGATCCACTCGGTGTAGTTGGCGGGGCCGCGCTGCTCGAGGTCCTGGCTGAAGTACTCCCTGAACAGCTTCACACCCGAGCGGAAGTGCTTGCGGGCGGTGTTGTTGGAGTAGCGCATGAAGGCCACGTTGTAGATACCGAGGTTGGCCACTTCGTGGGTCCAGGCCTTGAGGATCTCTCCGGGATAGTAGTAGTTGTCGCTGTAGTACATCGCCGTAGAGTGCATCAGGTAGCCGAGGGTGTATTTGGTGGGGGCGTAGTTGCGGTACGAGCCGTAGCGCCAGTTGTCGTAGGTGCGGTTCTCGCCCTCCATTATGGAGGCCTTGATGTCCATCAGGAAGTCGGGGTCGCGGCCGCGGCCGACGTTGCTGAAGTTGGTCTCGTTGTGCACTGCGTCGCCCTCGAGGAACCAGCCGGAAGGGTACATACCCACTCCGAGGCCGGAACTCTGCTCGCCCATCAGGTACGACAGGAACTTGAAGAAGCCCTTGGTGTAGTGGGTCATCTGGTCGATGTGGCGGGCTTCGTGGAGCGAGAGCTGCTGCTCCCAGGGCTGTGCGTAGCCGCCCTTGAACTCAGGGGTGGAGAGGATGTCGACGCGCTTGGGGGCCCAGACCACGGTGGCGTTGCTCACCGAGGTGTAGGGGTGCAGCACGAGGGGGATGTTGACCATCTCGACGCCCATACCTTCGTCGGAGAGCTTGCGGTTCTTCTCGAAGTTGAAGAGGTAGACGCGCGCCAGGGAGTCCATATAGTTGGGATAGACTATGCTGAAGTGGTCGGACTTCATCTTGTTCCAGCGCACGAACGCAGGGTCCGAGCCGATGGTATAGTACTGCGCCGCCGCCTCGATGCGCGGGAAAAGTGCCGCGAGGAGGACGGCTGCAGCCGCCAGTCTGGCCAGACTATGGAGCAATTTCTTCATACGTGCGTGTGCGTGCAAACCACAAAAGTAAGAATTATTGCGAAAATCCCTACATTTGCGAAGATATGGAAGTACGCGAGAAAGTCGAATTCCTGCCGCATTCGCCGGGAGTCTACCGATTCCTGAACGACGAAGGCACGGTCATCTACGTGGGCAAGGCCAAGGACCTCAAGCGCCGCGTGTCGCAGTATTTCCGTCCGCCGGAGTCTCTCGACCGCAAGACTCGGGCCATGGTGCGGCACATCGCCGACCTGATGCACACCGTCGTGGCCTCGGAAGAGGACGCCTTCCTGCTCGAGAACAACCTCATCAAGGAGCTCCAGCCCCGCTACAACATCCTCCTCAAGGACGGCAAGACATACCCCTGGATATGCATCCGCAACGAGCATTTCCCCCGCGTGTTCCTCACCCGCCGCTTCGTGAAGGACGGCTCGCGCTACTTCGGCCCCTACAGCTCCGCGACCTACGCCCATTCGCTGCTCGAGCTCTTCGGACATCTCTACCAGCTGCGCGACTGCAAGCTGGCCCTCACCCCCGAAAGCATCGCCGCCGGCAAGTTCAAGAAGTGCCTCAACGCCCATCTCGGCAAATGCTCGGCACCCTGCGTGGGGCAGATTTCCGAAGAGGATTACAACAGCCAGATCGACGCCATCACGGCCATCCTGAAGGGCGGCGTGGCTCAGATCATCCGCGACAACAAGGCTGCGATGGAGCAGGCTGCCGCCGAGCTGCGGTTCGAGGACGCGCAGGCATACAAGGAGCGCATCCAGCTGCTCGAGCGCCACTACGCCAAGAGCCTGGTGGTGAGCGCCTCCATCGACGACGTGGACGTCTTCTCGATGGTGGAGGAAGCCGGCGACGCCTACTGCAACTTTATGCGCGTCAAGGGCGGCTGCATCGTGCAGTCGTTCAATATGGAGCTGCGCAGCCGCATCGAGGAAAGCCAGGAGCGCCTGCTGGGCCTTTTTATGGCCGAGATGATCAGCCGTTTCGGCGAATTGTCGAAGGAGGTAGTGGTGCCGTTCCCGCCCGAGGGCGACTTCGAAGGCCACAACGTCCACATCCCCCTGAAAGGTGACAAGGCAGCCCTGCTGGAACTCAGCCGTCGCAACGCCGCCGCAATGAAGGCCGACCGCTTCAAGCAGGAGGAGCACCTGCACCCCGAGGAGCATCAGCAGAAACTGGTGGCAGTGCTGCAGAAAGACCTCAATCTCGACAGGCCGCCTCGCCATATGGAGTGCTTCGACAACTCCAACATCCAGGGTACGAATCCCGTGGCGAGTTGCGTGGTGTTCCGCGACTGCAAGCCCAGCAAGAAGGAATACCGCCACTTCAAGATCAAGACCGTGGTCGGGGCCAACGACTTCGCTTCTATGAAGGAAGTGCTTAACCGCCGCTACTCGCGTATGATGGCAGAGGGCGAGGAACTGCCTGACCTGATAGTGGTGGACGGCGGTAAGGGGCAGCTGCACAGCGCCCTGGAAGCGCTGCAGGAACTGGGCATCGAAGACCGCGTCAAGATCGTGGGCCTAGCCAAGCGCCTCGAGGAGATCATCGTACCGAACGATCCGCACCCCCTCTTCCTCGATCGCAATTCCAGCTCGCTGAAGGTGATGATGCACATCCGCGACGAGGCTCACCGCTTCGGCATCACCTTCCACCGCAGCCTGCGCAGCAAGGGGCAGATC
>JAGCFF010000147.1 GCA_017650285.1 Bacteroidales bacterium | reverse complement strand
TCAGTCCTAAGACTGAATCGAGCCCTGTTAGTTCAACGGATAGAACGGAAGTTTCCTAAACTTTAAATAGTGGTTCGATTCCACTACGGGGTACAAAAGAGGAATTTTCATTAAATTTGAAAGTTCCTCTTTTGTTTTTGCTCAGTTCGACAAGGATGACATTGGTTCTGGATATGTATGCAAGCGCGGGGTTGGGCGTCGTGGCCCTGCTCCTGGGTATGTTCTTCACCCGGAAGATTCCGTTCCTGAGGCGCTACTGCATACCTGCACCTGTGTCTGGCGGACTGCTTGTCTCTCTTGCGACTCTGCTTCTCTACATCATCTTCGGACTGGAGTGTTCCTTCGACCCCACGGTCAAGGATTTCTGTATGATGCTGTTCTTCACTTCGGTGGGTTTCCAGTGCGACCTTAAGCAGATCCGCAAGGGCGGAAGGCCTCTGGTGGTGCTGACGGCCCTGGTGGCTGTGCTCATCGTGGTGCAGAATCTCATCTCTCTCGGTATTGCAAAGGGGCTGGCGCTCGATCCGCTCGTCGGTATGGCGTCAGGCTCGATCCCTATGAGCGGAGGCCACGGCACTTCCGGCGGCTTCGCTCCGCTGCTTGAGCAGATGGGCCTCACAGGAGCGTCTTCCATCACTATGGCGGCAGCTACCTTCGGCCTGGTGGCAGGCTCGTTGCTTGGCGGCCCCTTGGGAGAGGCGCTCATCCGCCGCCATCATCTGGCAGAACCTTCTTCCCCCGGCGACGTGCTTGCAAGCGTCGAGGCCGGCGAAGCGTCCGAAGCTGCCCGTGAGGAACGTTCGCTGTCTAAAGAAGGAGCATTCAGAGGATATCTTGTCGGCGCCTGTATGCTGTTGATAGCTATGGCGCTGGGCTCCGGAGTGAACAGGCTTCTCGCTCTCACCGGGATAACGTTCCCCACATACTTCGGTTCCCTGCTGGCTGCCTGTGCGCTGAGAAACACCGTCTTCCTGTCCGGAAAACTGGCATCGAAGTTCAGCGTAGGGGAGGTCGTGTCGATCGGGGACATAAGCCTGCAGCTCTTTCTCGGTATGGCGATGGCCAGCCTCCGTCTGTGGGAGCTCGCCTCGCTGGCCCTTCCGCTGGCGCTGATCCTGGCCGCCCAGGTGCTGTTTATGGCCGGGTATGCCGCCTTCGTCGCGTTCCCGCTGCTCGGCAGGAATTACGACGGTGCAGTTATGGTGAGCGGACTGTGCGGTTTCGGCCTGGGTGCAACTCCCAATGCGATGGCCAATATGTCTGCGGTTTGCTTCAAGTACCGCTACGCGGTCAATCCTTTCATCGTCGTTCCCATCATCGGGGCGATGTTCCTGGATATCATCAATACGGGTGTGATCACCCTGTTTTTAAATCTGATCCATTGACTATGAAACGCATCATCCTTCTATTCGCAGTCCTGGCTCTGGCCGGCTGCTCTCACAAGGCTCCGCTCATCGGCATCAGCGGCTCTTCAATGCCCGGCGGAGGAACCTCCCTGAACATAAATTATTCCCAGGCCATAAGCAAGGCCGGCGGAGTTCCCGTGATCATACCGACGGTGAGCAGCAGGGAAGAGGCTGATGCAATCCTGGCGATGCTGGACGGCATAGTCTTTTCCGGCGGAGAAGACATCGATCCGTCTTATTATGGAGAGGAGATGTGGAACGAGACAGTGATGGTAGATACCGTCCGCGATGTCAGCGACGTATTCCTGGCCCGTGCGGCCCTCGATTCGAAGAAGCCTATCCTCGCGATATGCCGTGGGGAGCAGCTGATGAACGTTGTCCTCGGCGGCTCGCTCTATCAGGACCTGGATACGCAGAAGCCGGGCAATGTGGGGCACAGCGGCACTACGCACAAGATTCTTGCTGAACCAGGAAGCCTGCTGTCACAACTCTACGGCACCGATTCCCTCGAAGTGAATTCCACCCATCACCAGGCCGTGAAGAAGGTGGCGCCGGGTCTGAAGGTGACGGCATACAGCAATGACGGTCTTGTCGAGGCCTACGAGGGCGACAACCTGATCGCCGTTCAGTTCCACCCGGAAAAATTCGTCCGGGCCGGCGACAACAAGTGGCTCGAACTCTTCAAGGTATTCATAAAAAAAGCCAGGGGTTAACCTGGCTTTTTTATTTATCGAGAATTTGATTATTTGATTCTCTTGTAGCCGTAAGCTGCGCAGTCGCCGAGTTCCTGCTCGATCTTCATCAAGCGGTTGTACTTGCAGATACGGTCGGTGCGGCTGAGCGAACCGGTCTTGATCTGACCGCTGTTGGTAGCAACGGCGATGTCAGCGATGGTAGTGTCCTCAGTCTCGCCTGAACGGTGGCTGGTAACGGTGGTGTAGCCGTGACGGTGAGCCATCTCGATAGCGTCGAGAGTCTCGGTGAGAGAACCGATCTGGTTTACTTTGATGAGGATTGAGTTGCCGGCACCCATCTCGATACCCTTGCGGAGATACTTCACGTTGGTAACGAACAGGTCGTCGCCCACGAGCTGGCACTTGCTGCCGAGAGCCTTGGTGAGCTTAACCCAGCCTTCCCAGTCTTCCTCGCTGAGGCCGTCCTCAATAGAGTCGATCGGGTATTTGGCGCAGAGCTGCTGCAGATATTTGATCTGCTGGTCGGTAGAAAGCTTGCGGCCGCGAGGGTCTTTCTTCTTGCCGTCCTTGAGCTGCTTGTAGTCATAGAAGAACTTGCCGTCC
This sequence comes from Bacteroidales bacterium, assembly GCA_017650285.1. GTDB lineage: Bacteria > Bacteroidota > Bacteroidia > Bacteroidales > UBA932 > Equibacterium. Next base: position 2,208 of record JAGCFF010000147.1, on the reverse strand, counting down.
TCTACGAAGCAGAACTCAGAAGCTGCGCAGTCCATAGCGATGGTAACATCCTCGCCAGGTTTCAGGCCAGCTTTCTCGATAGCTTCCATAATGCAGTCGAGAGCGTCGTTGATGCCCTTCAGTGCGGGAGCGAAACCACCCTCGTCACCAACTGCAGTGCTGAGACCGCGGGCCTTGAGCACTTTCTGCAGAGCGTGGAAAACTTCAGCACCCATACGTACGGCTTCAGCCTCGTTGGTTGCGCCTACGGGACGGATCATGAACTCCTGGAAAGCGATCGGAGCGTCAGAGTGAGCGCCACCGTTGAGAATGTTCATCATCGGAACGGGGAGAACATAAGTGTTGGTGCCGCCGATGTAGCGGTAGAGAGGCAGGCCAAGATAGTTGGCAGCTGCGTGTGCCACTGCGAGTGAAACGCCGAGGATAGCGTTGGCGCCGAGTTTGCTCTTGGTAGGAGTACCGTCGAGTTCGATCATAGCCTTGTCGATGGCGCGCTGCTCGAGAGCGCTCATGCCGATAAGTTCGGGAGCGATTACGTCGTTCACGTTGGCAACAGCCTTGAGAACGCCTTTTCCGCCGTAACGTTTCTTGTCGCCGTCGCGAAGCTCAAGGGCTTCGTTCTCACCGGTTGATGCTCCTGAAGGAACAGCTGCTACGCCGATGACACCGCTTTCGAGTTCGACTTCAACTTCTACTGTGGGATTTCCACGAGAATCAAGGATTTCACGTCCTGATATACGAATAATGCGCATTGTAGTATTTAAATTAAGTTAGAATTTCTGAATCGGCAGTTAATTCTGCGAAAATCAGCCGCAAAAATAGGATTTTTCTTGCAAAAGCACAAGTGCATTATATGCAGTTTTTCAGCTATTTCTACAGCTTTCCCACCACCGGTTGAATCTTCTTTCCCGAAACCGTGCGCACTTTCTCGAAACGGACGTTTGTGGCGGGTTCCATCAGCACCTGGCTGCCGTCTGCGAGGACTATGTCGCTGAACAGGACGTTCTCGGTTTTCCAGGCGTCCTCCTCGAAACTGTGGATGACGATCACGGGCTTCGAGACGTCCGCACCGCGCAAGTCGAGCCTGCGGAAAGTGAAATCGCTGAATTTCGGAGGGGTGGGGGCGGCCTCGCCGTCGTTGTTGTAGCTCAGCCTGTTGAATATGGTGATCATCTGCAGGGCGCAGTCGCGCACATCCACATTGCGGATGTATGCTCCGCGTTCCCTGGTGGCCTTGATCTGCATACCGTTGATGAGAGCCCCGGCCTTGCATTCGCGCACCACCACATTCTCCACACCGCCCGAGATCTCGCTTCCGATGCTTATGCCGTGCCCTGCTATGAAGTTGCAGTCAGACACATACACACCCTTGGTCGGGATGTTCACGATGTTGCCCTCGGGATTCTTGCCCGACTTGACGGCGATGCAGTCGTCGCCGTTCGTGAAGCTGCAGCCCACTATATAGAAATCAGTGCAGGAGTCCGGGTCGATGCCGTCTCCGTTGGGAACTCCCAGGCTCGTGATGTTGAGGTTGTGGCAGGTGATGTTCTCGCTGTATATGGCGTGGATGGTCCAGCAGGGGGGATTGTCTATGTTGAGGCCGTCGACAGCCACGTTGCGGCAGTTGAGGAACTGGATGAGCCTGCCCCTGGAGCGGCCCTGGCCGTCGTCGCCCGCCGCCCTGCGCATCGCGTCGCCCAAGGCTTTGCCGCCGCCCCTGACTGTCCCTTCGCCGCGGATGGCGACATTCTCGGTCATCTGCGACTTGGTCCTGTCGAGAGTTCCGCAGTTGATTAGGCTTGCGTATGTCTCCAGCTCCCAGCCCTCGAAGCGGTTGAGGATCTTCGGATAGTCTTCGGGATTGCCGCTGCCCTGAAGCACGGCGCCTTTCTCGAGCTCGAGGGTCATATTGTCGCGGAGGAAAATGGCTCCTGAAAGGAAGGTTCCGGCCGGGATGCGGACTATTCCGCCCTCCGGACATTCGTCGATGGTCAGCTGTATGGCCTCGGTGTTCAGGGTCTCGCCGTCAGGCACGGCTCCGAAGTCTGTCACGTAGTAGATTGCGCCTTCGTCAGGCGTGCGGAAAGACACCGTCCTGCTGAAATCGCCTTCGCGGCCTTTGGCATCGATGCCTCTGACCTTCACCTTGTAGTCGGTGGAGGCCTTGAGCCTGTCTAGCGTGATGTGTGTCACCCGGGACTGGGCAGC
>JAGCFF010000146.1 GCA_017650285.1 Bacteroidales bacterium | reverse complement strand
TCCCAGAGGAAGGTCTGCCTCGTGTCTACGAACCTCTGCAAAAGGATCTTCCCCGGCGACGAGCCCCAGGATATCGTGGGCCGCACCGTTTCAGTCAACGAAGTAGCCTTCACGGTGGTGGGAGTCTACAGGCCGGCGAAGTCATATAATGTCTCAAGGACTGTGATAGCGCCTTTCACTACCATCAAGTCGCTGTATTTCGACAACGACGACATATCCAAGCTCTCCGTGACGGTGGTAGGCCTGAACACAGAAGCCCAGAACAATGCCTTCGTTGAGAAGATGAGAGCCCATATGGCCTCGCGCAAGCAGTTCTCTCCGCAAGACAAGAAGGCCGTGACGATCACCAACACATACGATCTCGCACTGTATATCGGCAGCCTGTTCAAGACCATCAACCTGTTCCTCTGGATCGTAGGCCTTTCCACCCTGGTGGCAGGTATAGTCGGCGTTTCGAACATAATGCTGATAACAGTCAGGGAGAGGACCCGTGAACTTGCAGTCCGCAAGGCTATGGGCGCCCCGAGACGTTCAATCATCGCCCTTGTGCTCACCGAGTCCGTGCTGGTCACCGTCATCTTCGGATATATAGGAATGGTACTTGGAATCGGCGTGATCAAACTTGCAGACATAATCGTTTCGGCAGCGTCAGACCCGTCCAGCACCGGAGTCGGAAGCAGCGTGTTCATGAATCCCAGCGTGGACATCGGCATCGTGCTCGGTGCCACCCTGATTATGATAATAGCAGGCCTGCTGGCCGGTTATATGCCGGCAAAGAAGGCCGTAAGTATAAAACTTGTAGAAGCCCTTGCAGCAAACGACTAGGCAATGAAGCTATTGGACAGAGATATGTGGCAGGAAGTGCTTGTGACCGTCAAAGGTCAGAAGGTGCGCAGCATCCTCACGATGTTCGGCGTCTTCTGGGGCATCTTCATGCTCGTCGTGCTCATCGGCTGCGGCTTCGGAATGAAGAAAGGACTGATCGGCAGCCTGATGAACCTCTCGTCCAACAGCATAGTCTATACTCCGACCACGACTTCGATGGCCTACAGCGGATTCAATGCCGACAGGTCCTGGTACATCCAGAGCAAGGACATCTCCGACATCAGGGAGAAGATGGGGCGCCGCCTGAGATATGTCACCCTGGCCAACCTCGACGGATTCCAGCAGATAGGCTCGCGCACCCGGAGCGGATACTACCAGACTGCGGGCGTGACTCCGACATATTACATAGACATACCGCAGAAGGTGGTCTATGGCCGTTATCTGAACGACACCGACATCGACGAGCACCGCAAGGTATGCCTTGCCGGCGAGCGAGTCGTGGCAGAACTGTTCGACACCGACAATCCGGTGGGAGAGGACCTCATAGTGGACGGCAACGTTTATAAGATAGTCGGAGTGATAACCCATACCAACGAGAATATCTCGGTGGGATTCTTCTCGCAGGACTGCGTGCTGCTGCCTTTCACCACTGAGCAGGACGCTTTCGACCATAAAGACCATATCGGCATGATTTCGGTAGGTCTCTACGACAAGTACGATTCCAGGACGGCTAACGCCGAGATATCTTCGATACTCAAACGGAATCACAACATCCATCCTGACGACGATGCTTCGATGGAGATCATTTCGATGGTAGATGCGGTTTCCGTTTATGAAAGTACTATGAAAGGTGTGGAACTGCTGATACTGATCGTGGGCCTGGGCACTTTGCTTGCAGGACTCATCGGCATATCCAACATAATGCTGGTCACCATCAAGGAAAGGACCAAGGAAATCGGTATCCGCAGGGCTCTTGGAGCAAGGCCGCGCATTATTATTTTGCAGATTATGCTGGAAGCGCTTACTTTGACCGTCGTTGCAGGAATAGCAGGAATAATAGTCGGCACCTGGGTGCTGCTCTTGCTGAACAATGTCCTTGGAGGCGGCACAGATGCGTTGATTTCCAGACCTATGATACCACCCGCCTATGCATTCGGATCGTTGTTCATCCTGGTGTGCGGCGGACTTGCCTCGGGCTATGTGCCTGCCCGCAAGGCTCTTAAAATCAAAGCTATAGAGGCACTTAGAGACGATAAATGAGTATGAAAAAAACGTTGAAAGCTGTAATGTGGGCCCTGGTTGCCGCCTTTGTCATCCTGACATTCTTCTTCCTGTGGCGTCAGTCCAGACCGGCTGCCGATGTTTACGAACTGTTGAATCCGGCGGAACGTACCATCTACCAGAGCTCTATTGCTACAGGACAGATCCAGCCCCGCAGGGAAGTTTACGTGAAGCCCAGGATTACCGGCATCCTGACACAGATCAATGTCAAGGTCGGCCAGGAAGTGAAGACAGGAGATGTGATAGCAAGGGTCAGCGTCATTCCCGATATGAGTTCATACAACGAAGCCCAGAGCGCTGTGGAGGCATCCAACCTGCAGCTCCAGGAGGCACAGAGGGAATACGACCGCAACGAAGCCCTCTTCAACGGGGATGTGATATCCCGCGAGGAATTCGAGAAATCGGCTCATAACCTGTCACTTGCCAAAGAGAATGCGGCCAAGGCCAAGTCTTCTCTTGACATCATACTCTACGGAAGTTCTTCCCGCAGCGGAGCCGTCAACACTACCATTGTCAAGGCTACGATGAGCGGAAAAGTCATCGACATCCCGTTGAAGCAGGGAGCCTCGGTGGTCAGCACCAGCCCCTACAGCGAGGGTACCACCATTGCCACGATAGCTGACGTATCCGATATGATCTTCGACGGCAAGATCGACGAGACCGAAGTCGACCGTCTGGCAGTCGGCATACCCGCAAGGATCACCGTCGGCTCGAGTCTGGACCGCCATATCACCGGCACTCTCGAGGAGATTTCCTCGATGGGTGTGAAGGAGAACGGTACGGTGATGTTCAGCCTGAAGGCCTCTGTCGACAGCGACGACGGAACCACCGAGCTCAGGGCAGGCTACAGCGCCAATGCTGAATTCATCACTGCACAGGCCGACAATGTCATCTCCATCGAGGAAACCGCAGTCTCGTTCGAAGACGGCAATACGTACGTATACAGACTTGTCTCATCCGACAAGAAGAATCAGAAATTCGAAAGGATACCAGTGACCACCGGACTTAGCGACGGCATCTACATCGAGATCAAGGACGGTGTCACCAAAGATATGGTACTGAGGGGCAATAAACTCAATTGATGCAATGAAAAAGCTAGTTTTGCTGACTCTGCTGATGCTTGTCCTGCCGCTGCTCTCCTTCGGACAGCCGTGGAACATCGACCGTTGCGTGGAATATGCCATCGTCCACAACCCGGAGATACTGCACCGTCAGCTTCAGTATGACAACCAGAAAGAAATACTCGACGAAGCGAATGTCAACAGGGTGCCTGTCATCAGCGTAGGCGTCCAGGAAACGCTGCACTCCGGCAACGCCCTGATCATGTACAGCGTGGACGAAAACCTCACGATGTCGCTGACCCAGGTCGCCGCGAATCTCGAGATGCCGCTGCTCACCGGCGGTTACATTCCCAATACCAAGACAGCCGAGCAGTATTCGCTGAAGGCCGCTGCGGAGAACATCACTGTTTCCAAGATAAACACCCGCATCAGGGTGGCCGCAGCTTATCTCCAGCTGCTCAACAATAAGAGCCAGGAGCAGATTGCCAGGGAGCAGGTCGACCTGTGCCAGGAGCAGCTCGAGAATGTGACAAGGCTCGTGACGGAAGGAAAACGTACGAACGCCGACCTTGCCGAGGCTCGTTCAGCCCTTAGTTCCGCAGAACATCTGTACACCGCCGCGAAGGGCAATACCATCATTTCTAGAGTAGACCTTGTGAACCTCATCGGCCTTGACGACGATACTGGTTTCGAGATCGAAGAACTCAGCGACAAGGTGGAAGAGACCGAGACGGTTCCGCTGCTTCCCCTGCTCGAGAATATCGAGAACCATCCTTCCGTACTGTCGGCCAAATACAATATGACCAGTGCGGAATACCGTGCAAGGGCGGCCAAGGGAGCCCTTTACCCTCAGCTGTCGATGTTCGCCAACTACAACAACTACTTCTATCTGCCCATCGGCTTCAAGGATATCCACGTCGGTTCCCAACTTGGTACCAACGGCTGGGGATCCCTGGGCCTCAAGCTGGCGGTTCCCATACTCGACCTGACCACCAGGAAGCAGGCTTCCAGGTCTTGGCTGGCCTTCAACGACGCGCGTGTGACCCTCGACGAGTCCCGCAAGGAAATCTCCAAGCAGTTCCGCGAGGCATACTACCAGACCCTTACTGCACGCGACCGTTACACTTCAGCCGTGAAGGCGGAGGCTGCCGCACTGGAATCCTACGACTACCAGAAGAAGATGTACGACGTGGGACGCTCCACTACCTACGACCTCGACCAGAGCCGCCTGAAATGGTTCGCTGCCAGCGAAGAGGCGGTAAGGTCCAAATACGAATATCTCCTCAGGAACAAGATCCTCGAATATTACACCAATTATTCACACGAATAGCGATATGCACGTCGGTTTATTCATAGACGGTTACTATCCGATCATTGACGGAGTCATCAAGGTCACAGACGCTTACGCCTCGAGGCTGGCCAAGAAATGTGACGTGACGGTCTTCACTCCGTACACCCGCGGCCTGGCTCCGGGATATGACGACAGTTTCCCCTATGAGATTGTGCGCTGCTGGTCGATAATGCGTGAAAAGGACGACTATCCGCAGGGATATCCCATCGTCGATCCGAAGTTCAGGAACAAGATCAAGAATGCCGGTCTGGACATCATCCACGTGCACAGCGCCTTTCCCATAGGCCTGTGTGCCAAGGCCTCTGCCAGAAGGCTGGGCATACCGCTCGTAGGCACGATCCATTCCGATTTCAGGCCTGACGTGCACCGTTATCTCGGCAAGCTGATCGGCGAGCCGGTCATCAAGCTGATGATGAGCATATATAATTCCTGCGACGAATGCTGGACAGTAAGCGATGCGGTAGGAAAGGTGTTCATCAGGGATTACGGCCTCAAGCGTCCATACCGCATAATGCCGTATTCTACCGACCACTATCCCGTCAGCGACGAAGCGGCGGCGAGGGAGGAAATCAATGCGGCATACGGCCTGGAAGACGACGATTTCGTCCTGACGCACGTCGGCAGGCTCGACCTCCAGAAAAGGGAGGATTTCATACTCAGGTCCCTGGCTCTGCTGAAAAAGCAGCTGCCTTCATTCAAGGCTCTCTTCGTGGGCGAAGGCAATATGCAGGACTATGTCAAGTCCCTGGCCGAGAAGCTCGGGCTGACCGACAATGTCATTTTCTGCGGAAAGGTGGCCGACCAGCACAAGATGATGAGCGTCTACTCCAGGACAGACCTGCTGCTGTTCCCTTCGGAATCCGACACCTACGGACTGGTCAAGATAGAGGCGGCCTGCCAGAAGACTCCGACTCTGTTCTGCGAAGGAACGATGGCTTCCGACGGCATTGCCGACGGGGTCGACGGCTTTCTTGCGAAGAACAGCGAAGAGGATTTCGCCGGGTACATACTCCGCATCCACGACGCCCCCCAGCTCCTCGAAAAGGTGGGAGAAGGTGCTTTCCGCAACCTCTATCGTACCTGGGACAATCTTGTCGACGATGTTTACGAAAATTATCTGAAAATCATAGAAAATCATAACTTTGTAAGAAGATGATACAATTATTCATTCTGATTCTGCTGCAGGCTCTGCTGGTTGTCGGCTCCGAGTGCTTCCTTAAAGTCGCTCTGGAAAAGATCGGCGAATTCGCCTGGAACTGGCCAAGCATCAAGGTAGCTCTTTCCACCTGGCAGCTCTATGTGGCAGGATTGATGGCAATAACAGGTGTCCTTGAGTGGATGGCGGTGCTGAAGCGTTACGACCTTTCGCTTGCCTATCCGCTGACTGCCATAAGTTTCATCCTCAGCCTTTTTGCCGGTGCCCTCATTTTCCACGAGGCTATTCCGGCCACAAGGTGGATAGGGGTGGTGCTCGTTATGGTGGGTGTCTATTTTATCGCACGTTAACATTGTTTTATGAGTAAAAGGATATTGGTAATCTCTCCCCACGCCGACGATGAAATCCTCGGCTGTGGAGGATATCTCGCAGCCCAGCGTGACGAAGGGAGCGAAATACACATCGCATATGCCACGATAGGTATCAAAGGCGATCCCGAGAAGGAAGCCGGAAGGGTGCTGGAAGCAGCCGAAGTCTGCAAGAGGCTCCACGCTTCCCATCAGATTCTGATCGAGAACTGCGACGGCGAGCTCGATATGGTGCCCACACGTTTTTTCGTGACTCAGTACGATGCCATTTTCGACAGTTTCCGTCCCGACGAGCTGTTCATCAATTATCCCTCCTGGCACCAGGATCACAAGAGGGTATATGACTCGGCAATGGCCGCTCTCCGTTTCAGGCAGGGCTTCATGCCGCGTTTCATCGCCCTTTACGAATATCCTTTCATCCTCAATCAGAATATCAACATCAGCGGCGGTCTCTGGTATCACGACATCAGCACCAGCCTCGACGAGAAGATAGACATTTTCAAGATATACAAAAGCCAGATAAAGCAGTCTCCGTCACCCCTGAATCCCGAGGGAATCAGGCAGCTGGCGATGGTGCGCGGCACCGAGTGCGGAGTGAAGTATGCTGAACTGTTCTATCTGCAAAAGATGATACGATGAGGTATCTTGTTTTCGAAGCCGGCGGCCGTGCAGGTCTCTCGGCTGAACTTTTCTTCGTGAACCGTGTCCGCAAGGATGACGGCAGCAGCCTCGTGCTGGCCGATATGGATACCACCTACATTCAATGCCCTTGCCCCGCAGGCGTGAGCCGTGTGGCCGAGGCAGAGGCGCTCTCCCTGATCGCTTCCGACGCTGCAGGCTGCACCGTTTTCCCGGCTGACGAACTTGCCCGGCAGAGCAAACCCGCCGTGTTCGATCTGGCCTCACGCAACCCGATGGTTGCAGTCGAGAAATGGTTCTTCAACAAGCGTATGATGAACGAGAGGCTGTCAGCGGCCACCGGCGGCTGTGCCATAATCATCCCCGAGACCTTCTCGCTCGACGACGTCTTTATGCGTCCAAACACTATGTCTGCCGGCAGCCACGGTGTGGGAAGGCTTGAGAACACCTGCATCACTCGCCGTGTGGAGATAGCCCACGAATATGTGGTGGACGTCAACTGGACCGCGGCAGAGCCTGTGATTTATGCCCGCGAGGTGCGCATCAAGAACGGATATGACAAGTATCTGCAGTTCCTCGGCAGCGGCAGCAAGGTGGCCAGGGCGGTGGACGAGTTTGTGCGCGCCATCAGGACCTCGATCCCGCTGCTAGTGACAGGCATATTCCATATCCAGCTCATAGAGAATCCTGCCGGAGAAATCTATTTCGTGGAATATTCGAAACGCATCTCAGGCACTTCGATAGTCAATCTGTTCCGAGGCTACAACCCCTTCGACGCCTTCGCCGGAGTCGAGACTCCCAGGTTCGAAGGCGGATTCGCAAAGGAGAATGTCTGGTACAGATATGAAGATTTCATAATGAACCTCTGCAATGTACGTCAATGAGAGCTTTCAACCTTCTGAGATACATTGTCGCCCTGGTGCTGCTCATCTGGAGTTTCTTCTGTCCTCCGGTGGTGAGCGTGCTGACCATCCTGGTGCTGCTGGCAGTCAACAACTGCCTTGACGACGTGGTGTTCTACCACGGCAGCAAGCAGATCGACCGCGACAAGTATAGCGGAGGAGTTGCCTGCCCTGTGAACGGAGTAGTTACCTGCATCGAGAAGGACGTCCCCCTGATGACCCATATCCGCAAGTGCGACTACCTTGAAGACAAGATACTGCTCGAGCTGAACAAGGAGGAGGCTGTCGATGCCGGAAAGCTCTACAATCACGTCACGATTTTCCTAAATAAGTTCAACTGCCACGCCGTGACCAACATCGGCTCCAGGATCGTCCGTGAGATCTATTATGACAAGGACGGCACTCTGATATCGATGGTCGAGGCAGGGGAGATGACCACTAAGCTCGACGGTCAGTTCCTGAACAATTCCTTTATAAGGACCGAATATGAGAACGGAGTCGTGTGCGTCTACACTCTCGACAAGTTTGTCTCGAAGATGATAGCATCTGACAGCCGCGAGCTGCTCGGAGTCGATTATTTCATCTGCCGCGGCAGCCAGTGCGACATCTATCTCCCGCAGGGTATGGAATTCTGCGTTGAGCAGAACCAGATCCTGCGCAACCTCCAGACCATCTCCGAAGGAGAGAAGATCGACAATGCGATAGACTATGCGGCCGAAGCCGGTGCGCTGATTGCCAAGGACAGCTGCTCGCACGCCGGCCATATCATCCTCAGCAACCTCAAAAAAACCATTTCTACATACAGCTTCAAGAATCCTGTAGTACTCCTGCTGCTCCTTGCCGCAATATGCCTCGGAGCTCTCCCGGCACTTCAGTCCATTCATGGCAACCTTTTTGCTTTGATTGTCCTCGAGGTCTTCACCGGCCTCTTCGCGCTTGACCGCTTTTTCAAGAATCTGCTCTATGCGTTCTTCAATATCGCGGGTTTCAAGCCGGCACTGGCGAAGTTTTATAAATGGGTACATTACAGGTTTTGACGATGAAAAGATTCTTGACTCTTCTGATCTCAGTCTTGTTCTGCTTCGATATGGCTGCACAGGAAGGCTATCATAACAGCAAGGTTGGCTCAACCCTGAAGTGGGTGATCCACGACGGTTCGGGCGCACTTTTCGGCTATTGCCACGAAACTCTCACAAGACTCGACGGCGATATGCAGAATGCCCGCATCGACTATTCCTATATGTTCTACGACAAGGACAACGAGTCTGTCACCGGCGACAAGCCTTTCGAGTTCTATGTCACCATAGAGAAAGGCAAGACCAGGGCTTATGTCAACAATGTGCTGAAGGCCAAGCAGTCGGGCGACTATATGACTGTAGGCGACATCAGCAGCATCCCCGACAACCTGTATGTCGGGCAGAATCTCCTCGACTCCGAAATCCAGGTGAAGGTGCTCAC
>JAGCFF010000021.1 GCA_017650285.1 Bacteroidales bacterium | reverse complement strand
CTCTGCGACGTGGACAATCCTTTCATCGGGCCCCGAGGTGCTGCAAGAGTTTTCGCTCCACAGAAAGGTGCATCGCCAGCCGATGTGGAAATCCTTGAAGAACGTATGGAAGCTCTTGCCAGGGTTATGCTTTCAGAGACCGGAAAGGATGTCGGCAATATGCCCGGTGCCGGAGCTGCCGGGGGACTTGGCGGAGCGTTTATGGCATACTTCGATGCGGCAGGCGTGTCAGGAATTGAGAGGATTCTCAGCCTTGCCAGCTTCGATTCCATCATCGAAGGAGCCGGCTTTATCGTGACCGGCGAAGGTAAGTCGGATATCCAGACACTTGCCGGAAAAGTTCCCTTCGGAGTGCTCAGAAGAGCACATAACGTTCCCGTTATCCTAATATCCGGCCGCTTGGAAGACATTGGGGCCCTCCGGGAGGCAGGCTTTTCGAAGATGGTCGAGGTGTCACCCAAGAACCTTCCCCTCGAAAAAGCGACAGCCCGTCCGGCTGCCGAAGCAAACCTGAGACGGGCCGTCGTCGAAGCGTTCTGCGACTGACGCTACTTGATGTGGCGCTTGAGGTAGTCAATCACATAGTTGTGGTAGAGCTCTGACTGCTCGGGACTGTGGAAACCGTGTCCTGCGCCGAAGATCAGATGCATCTCGCAATTCCTGTAGACGTTCGAAGCTTTGGCCGAGTATTCGGGTTTCACAAGGGAATCTTCGGTTCCGTGGAGGATCAGGACTTCTCCCTGATAGCGGGCGATTTCTGAATAGATGTCGTAGTCGGCAAGCGGTTCGTAGTATGCCTTGCCGATCTTCATATTCATCATATCGAACTCATCAGGAATGTCGGCCACTGTAGGGAAGAGGTTGTGGGCATCGTCCGGAATGCAGAGTGCAGGGTAGATGAGCAGGATGGAGTTGATTTTCTTCTTGACGTAAGGAGCAGTTATTGCGCTGACGCAGCCTCCCTGGCTCTCGCCGAGCAGGAATACGTTCCTTTTGTCGACGAAACTCCAGCCGCGGACCGTGTCGAGAACGTCCATCAGGTTCTGGCGCTCGGTGAAGATGCTCATCTGCAAGGTGCTGCCTTCGCTGCGGCTTCGAGTCGATCCGCCTGCGAAATCATAGCAGTAACATACATATCCGGCCTTTGCCAGCTTAGATGCCAGTGAATAGAAAGTCGTGCTTGAACTGTTGTAACCGTGAGAAAGGATGACAGCCGGATGCTTGCCGGGTGTCACGGGGATGAAAGCTTCTCCGACAAGTTTGTTGCCGCCGCTCATCACGGATATTTCTTCGACACGGTATGCGGGATCCTGGGGAGGAGTCATCGCGCGGCGCATCGTACCGGCAGGAGCGGCAGAACGGGCATTGGAAGGTGCACCGGCAGGACGTGCGGCAGGCGCTGCATTAGCAGGCCGGCTGGTGACCGCACCTGTCGAAACCCAGTTCTTGCGCTCTACGCTCCAGTCCGGATAGGCTTGTTTCAGCGCCTCGTCCGTCAGGAAGAAAGCTGCATTCGAAGTGTCGCCTTTGAGCTGCCAGTCAAGCCATTTGCGGACGGCTATGGCATAGGCTCCGCCGTGGCGCTCATAGTAGGTTCCGAGATGGCCGTCGTGGGTGTTGATTCTCACGATGGGCAGGTTTTCGATACGCTGGTAGTCTTTCTCGGAATTGGGGTAGGCGGAGTCGGTGGGACCTCCGATGAGGTAGAACATCGGAGTGTGCAGGCTGGCCAGGCCCTGGGCGGAGAAGCCTTGCATCGTCATATCGCCGATGCCGGAGTTCATTATGACGCAGGTTTTGATGCGCGGGTCGTGTCCGACGGCAAGAGCCTGGGCTCCGCCGCAGGATTGTCCTATTGCAGCCACCTTTTCCAGGTCAAGCTTGTGGTAGTATTCAGAAGAGGGGTCAGTGTTCTGTGCGGTGAGCCAGTCCATCGCTTCAAGAAGCTGGCGGGCCTGAGTCGCGTTGGCGAAGGTTGCGGCAGGAGACGAGGGATTGCGTTCAGTCTCGCGGCGTGCGTCCGCAAGCCTCTTGTTGTAAGCTTCGATGCGGGCAAGCGACTCGGCGGGAGCAAGAGGTTCGACCACCTTTCCGTTCGAAAGGACAACCTTCTTCCCTTCGGGCCAGATGTTGTAGAGGACATCCACCCAGTGCTCGTTGGAATCTTCATCGTCATAAGGGCCTATACCGATGGCCAGATAGCCGTGTGAAGCCAGTTCGTTCAGGAAGAAACGGATTTCCACGGTGCTGTTGGCGCAGCCGCCGTTGCCGTAGAGGATGATCGGCAGCTTTCCGTTCCTGGCTGCAGCGTCGAGGTCTGCCGGACGATAGATGGTAAAATCGGGGCAGGATGCGTCGCCGGCCATAATTGCCTTGTACGGGCCGGTTCCTCCGTCTTCGACCGTGCGCGATTTTACGGTCTGGGCGGAGCATACTGCAGACAGCGCTGCTAGAATGATTATGGGAAGTATTCGTTTCATTTGATATAGTGTTTAGATAGTTGTCTCCATATTTTCAAAAAGGACCCGGTAGGCCTCGGCTTTCCTTGCGAGGGGCAGGGGGTAGGCACGGGATGTCGAGGGCATCCGCCAGAACGAGATCTCGCGGCCGTTTATGGCAAGCGGGGTGCTTCCGCCCATCTGAGGCTCGGAACAGCCGAACGACTGGACAATGACGTCTGTGGCTTTCTGGCCTGTGGTGACAAGGGCTTCGCATCGCGGAATCCTGTCAAGAAGGGCGGGTATGTCGGTTGGCGTGACGACCTCCAGGAATTTGTCGGATGCGTTGTCCTGCAGGCGGCGGACCTCGCAGGCCGTGTCGTACAGTGCAATCCCTTGGCTGCGGCAGAAATCCCTGACCCTGTCGATGTCAAAACGTTTCTGCGAAGGAACGGCGAACCAGTCCTTGTCGTCGTGGAACAGAAGCCCCATCACCCGCCAGAAATCGTTCGTCCAGTTGGGGTAAAAGAAGGGCATGGACCACCGTTTCTCCTGGGGCGGAAAACTGCCCAGAAAAAGTATTCTTGCATCATCGGGCAGGAAAGGCTCGAAAGGATGCAGCTCAGTCATTACGGGTTCAGAACCGGGCTTAACGGACAACCCTGGTGAAGAAGGGCTCCTTGCCGTCGAGGGCGGTCACATAAATCTGGATGCCGGGAGCGTTGGTGTCGAAAAGGTATTCGGTGCCGCCGGGGATGGGCCTTGACGCTACATTCGTAGCTTTCTCCTGGATCATCGGATATGTGCCGACTGCTGCATCGTAGATGGCAACTTCAGCTTCTGTGGCCGGACGGGCTGCGCTGAAATCTGCGTATTTCTCGTAGTCTCCCTCAATGAAACCGCCTTCCTTGAGGAAACGGTCAACTTCGGTGGGGATGGCGTCGATGCGGGCTGCCCTTACGCCGTATCCGGGAAGGATGTTGGCCTTGGGCTGTGCAGCCTTGAAATCCTTGATGCCGGCCTCAAGTCCGCCGCTGCCGAAAGAGCAGAAAGGGACTATGGTCTTTCCGCTGAAGTCCAGTTCCTTCAGGGCGCTGGCTGCAGGAAGGGCTATAGTGCCGAACCAGATAGGGTAGCCGAAGAAGATGACATCGTAGTCGTCGAGTTTCGAAGAGATGGGGTTGATTTTCGGAAGCTGTCCGGCAGCCCTTTCCCTCGAACTGCGCTCGATGGTTTCCTGATAAGTTCCGTCATAGGGCTCGACAAGGGTGATTTCCTCGATGTCGGCGCCAAGCCTTTTGCAGAGTTCCTGAGCAACGGCCTTTGTGGTGTTGGTCTGGGAATAATATAAAACAAGGTATTTCGGGGTCTTGTTCTGTGCACAAGAAGCAGCCATAAGTGTTACGGCCATAAGAAGCAGAAGCTTTTTCATAGTGACTTGATTTGAAAATTTATGCGAAATTACAAAATTCTAGGCCAATTTTTAAAAATATCGCTTGCGATATAAAATAATTGTCATATATTTGCATCGTGAACGATATAAAAATTAAAGATATGGCAACTATTTATGATTTCAAAGCCCTGAGCAACAAGGGCGTAGATGTAGATTTCTCTCAGTTCGAAGGGAAGGTTCTCCTTATTGTCAACACAGCTTCAAAATGCGGTTTCACTCCCCAGTATGACGGATTGGAGGCGCTCCATCAGAAATATAAGGACCGCGGTTTGGTAGTCCTCGGTTTCCCTTGCGACCAGTTCGCACATCAGGAGCCCGGCAGCGACGAGCAGATCGAAGAGTTCTGCCGTATGAATCACGGAGTGACTTTCCAGCTGATGAAGAAGACCGACGTGAACGGTCCGGCCGAAAGCCCCGTATTCACCTGGCTTAAAGAGGCAGCTCCTTCAGAGGAGTACAAAGGCCTCAAGGCCAAGGCAGCCCAGAAGATGCTGAAGACCCTCAGCAAGAGTGTCGAGAAGGACAGCGACATTCTCTGGAACTTCACCAAATTCCTCGTAAGCAAGGACGGAAGCGTCGTAAAGCGTTTCGCTCCCACCGCCGAGCCCGCATCATTCGAGAAAGACATAGAAGAAATGCTGTAATGGACGGAAGGTTCAAACTTGACAACCAACTCTGCTTCAGGCTGTACACTGCATCGCGGCTGATAACGCAGGCGTATCATCCGCTGCTGTCGCAGTACGGCTTGACATATCCTCAGTACCTCGTATTGCTGGTGCTTTGGGAGAAGGATTCCCAGCCGGTGAACGATATCGCGAAGCGGCTGATGCTGGAGACGAACACTGTCACTCCGCTTCTCAAGCGTATGGAGGCTGAAGGCATCCTTACCCGGACGCAAGGGAAGACGGACGCAAGGCAGATGATCGTCAAGCTCACCAGGAAAGGGCGTGAACTGCAGGACAAGCTGTCCGAGGTCCCCGAGACTGTCGGCAGTTCCGTGCTGTGCGAAAGCGTCACCGCCGAAACGGTTCCCACCCTTTTCCGTATGTTGGATGATATTATAGAACAACTGAAACACCATAACAATGAAAGCAATTGCTAAACTCACCGTGGCCATCTCCGTATTTCTGATGATTGCTGGATGTGCCGACAAGTCCCAGACTATCTACGGCTTTACCGCCGAGTCCAACAAGGGGCAGGAAGTAAACTTCGCCGACTACAAGGGCAAGGTCCTGCTCATCGTCAACACCGCTTCGAAATGCGGCTTTACACCCCAGTATGACGGCCTCGAAGAGCTTTACAAGAAATACGAAGACAAAGGTCTCGTGGTCATCGGTTTTCCCTGCGACCAGTTCGGTCATCAGGAGCCCGGCTCCAATGAGGAGATCGAAGAGTTCTGCCGTCTCAACTACGGCGTGACCTTCCCGCTTATGGCAAAGTCAGACGTGAATGGCGAGAACGCCAACGAAATCTTCAAGTGGCTCTATTCCGAGAAACCCTTTGCAGGCTTCGGCGACAGCGACAGGGGAAAGGCTATGGACAATATGCTCTCAAGGGCAGATGCCGACTACGCATCGAATCCCGACATCAAATGGAACTTCACAAAGTTCCTCGTGGACCGCAAAGGCAGGGTCGTGGCACGTTTCGAGCCTGTGGTAACTCCTGAATCGCTCGAAGCAGAGGTGCAGGCACTTCTCTAGTCGGTTCCCGGTATGAATTTCAGCGGAATAATTGTGGGGGCGGCGGTGTTCCTGAGCATAGGTATCTGCCATCCGGCCGTCATCAAGATGGAATACAGCTTCGGAAAGCAAAGCTGGTGGGTATGGCTCGTGGCGGGACTGGCTTTTTCGCTGCTTTCCCTTTTGGTCAAGAACAGCATCCTGTCCACCATTATCGGCGGCTTCGCATTCTCCTGCTTCTGGGGCATCCGCGAGATGTTCCAGCAGGAGAACCGGGTCCTGAAAGGGTGGTTCCCCGAAAACCCCAGGCGGCACGAATACTACGAAGAGCGCCGCAAGTCGATGAAGGGAAAACTGTAAACTTGCAACCCGGTTGCAAGTATTCGTATGTATCTTTGTTGCAGAAAACAGCAAAGATATGAGTCCGGTTTTTACAGCTTTGATGATTCCGTTCCTGGGTACAGCCCTGGGATCGGCTTTCGTTTTCTTTATGAAGAACGAGATGCCGGGGATGGTGCAGAAGATCCTCCTCGGTTTTGCGTCAGGAGTGATGGTTGCAGCATCCGTGTGGTCCCTTTTGATACCGGCCATCGATATGGGAGAGGGGACCTCTGCAATCGTGGCCCCGACAATCGGCCTGCTGGCGGGATTCGTATTCCTGCTCCTCATAGATTATATCACTCCGCATATCCACCCGGTGGGCGGACCGGAAGGCCCTGAGAGCCACATCTCGCGCACTGCGAAGCTGGCACTGGCCGTCACCATCCACAATTTCCCTGAGGGAATGGCAGTGGGCGTGGCCATCGCCGGCGCCCTGGCTGCCGACTTCAATATCGCTGCGGCCCTGGCCCTGTCTCTCGGTATCGCCATTCAGAACGTTCCGGAAGGTGCGATCATCTCAATGCCTCTGAGGGCCGCTGGAAACTCCCGTTGGAAAGCCTTCGGCATCGGAGCCCTTAGCGGCATAGTGGAGCCCGCGGGCGGAGCGCTGGTGCTTCTGCTGGCCTCGTCAATCCTTGGCATCATGCCGTTTATGCTGGCCTTTGCGGCGGGCGCAATGCTCTATGTGGTGGTCGAGGAACTCGTTCCCGAGTACTCTCAGGGCGAGCACTCCAACATCGGAACCATCGGTTTCGCCATCGGTTTCGCGCTGATGATGGTGCTGGATGTAGTGCTCGGATAATAGGACGAACTATCGGAAATTCGGCTAAAATTGATTAATATTGTAGCCGTTTGTGAAAATATTCATCCTATACTATTAATTCTATGAAAAAAACTTTCAGTTCTATTTGCGTCGTGATGGCACTGATGCTCCTGATTCCGTCTTTCTCCGGCAGGGCTCAGGTTTATGCCGACTCTTCGACGGATCTCGAAAAGTACATGGTTCCGGCGACCACGCCCAATGCCATCCCTGATGCCCAGGGATTCCTCGGACGCTGGCTGCTTCTCGAGCCGATCAGTAAACCGAACCGTTCCAACACTGTTTTCACTGACAGTTACATACGCGAGGCTTTCGGGGTACAGTATTTCCCCGGCCAGCTCTCCAGCGTCCTTCCCAAGGAAGGTTCGAAGGTGAAGGTGACAGTAGAGTATCAGCCCCCTGTAAACCTTGAGGCCGGACGCCCCAGGATGCAGGCCGGTGCACCTCAGTATGAGCAGAAACAGGTGCAGCTGCAGTGGCGTGCCTTCGACAGCAAGCGTTTCAACGTCAAGTTGTTCCGCTTCGCTACCAACCTTACCGAAGACCGCTACGGCGTTATTTTCTGGGCTGCGACTGTAGTCAACTGCGAAGAAGACATTCCGAACGTCCGTCTTGCCGTCGGTTCGAACTCAGCTTCGATGTGGTGGGTAAACGGTGAAGAGGCCGTCATCCTTTCAGGTGACCGCCGTATGGTGATGGACGACTGCACATCGCAGCGTCTCACCCTCAAGAAAGGCCGCAACGTCATCTGGGGCGCCGTCATCAACGGTCCCGGTATGAGCGATTTTTGCGCCCGCTTCATAGATGAGGCAGGCAATCCTGTCAGAAATATCACCCTCACTACGAAATAAGCCATGAAAAAGAATATACTGCTTACACTGATATGCGCTTCAATCTCACTGGCAGCAGCTGCCCAGGTTGGAGCCCCCTTCATCCACGACCCGTCAACCATCCAGGAGTGTGACGGCAAGTATTACACATTCGGAACCGGCGGCGGTGGCCTTATCTCATCTGACGGATGGGTTTGGGAAGGCGGTGCCGTACGTCCCGGCGGCGGAGCAGCTCCTGACGCCATCAAGATCGGCGACCGTTATCTCGTGGGTTACAGCACCACAGGCGGCGGACTTGGCGGCGGACACGCTGGCAAGGTCGTGACTATGTGGAACAAGACTCTCGACCCGACTGATTCCCTGAACTTCGCTTATACCGAACCGATAGAAGTTGCCAACTCGCTTATCGACGAGGACTGCGACGCCATCGACATCGGACTTCTGATGGATGACAACGGCCGTCTGTTCTGCACCTACGGAACTTATTTCGGCAACATCCGTATGGTCGAGCTCGACCCTAAGACCGGTGCCCGTCTTGCAGGCAACCAGCCTGTCGACGTGGCCATCGACTGCGAGGCTTCAGTAATGATCTACCGTGACGGCTGGTACTACCTTCTCGGAACACACGGCACCTGCTGCGACGGTGTGAACTCTACCTACAACATCGTAGTAGGCCGCTCACGCAATCCTTACGGTCCCTTCATCGACAATGTGGGCCGCGATATGCTCAGGGGTGGCGGCAAGATGGTCATCGCTGCCGACGAGCGCCAGTTCGGTGCAGGTCACTTCGGACGTTACATCGAGGAACCCGGCGTGGAGAAGATGTCTTTCCACTGGGAAGGTGACCTCGACCGCAGCGGCCGCAGCGTGCTCGCCATCCGCCCGCTCCTTTGGCGTGACGGCTGGCCTGAGGCAGGCGAGATCGTGAAGGACGGCAACTACAAGATCCTGTCACGCCGTCGTGGCTATGCTCTCGAGCTTACCGTAGATTTCGTACGTGCCCAGGGTGGCCGCGGAATGTTCGGCGGTTCAGGCGCTCCTGACGTAGCCCTGAAGAACCAGAGGCTCGTGGATGTCATCCGCACCTGGCCCGAGGGTGTAATCCCCGTACGAGCCAACGACTATATGGCACGTCCTCACCAGAAATGGACTATCGAGGCCGTTCCTGACGCTGGCGGATATCTCGGAGGCCCTTATTACAAGATCCTCATCGAAGGTACCGACCGCGCCCTGGCAGCAGCTGAAGGCTGCGAGGTCGTGACCGTTCCCGCTTTCACCGGTGCTGACGAGCAGCTCTGGCGCATCGAGCAGCTCACCGACGGCACTTACCGCATTATGCCGAAGTCTATCCCCGGCACCGATGCTAAGCTCTGCCTCTATTCGGTAGGCGACAGCACCCCGACCCTCGCCAAGTTCGATTTCAACAGCGACAACGCCAAGTGGGATCTCAAGATGCACTGATCTCCAACGAGGTAACAATCAACAAATATGAGTGGCGGCCACATTTTTTTGGACGCCACTCTTTTCTTTTATGAAGGCATTCTTTCTGTCACTTCTGGGCGTTACAGCCCGTATGAGCCCCTACCTGCTGCTGGGTTTCCTGATAGCAGGAATATTGCACGTATATGTGCCCAGGAAGTTCTATACCCGCTACCTGTCGCGCGACAACAAGTGGTCCGTACTGTGGGCGGCCCTGCTGGGCATCCCGCTGCCGCTGTGCTCCTGCGGAGTGATTCCGACAGCAGTCGGCCTCAAGAACGAGCGGGCTTCCAACGGTGCTGTGGCTTCGTTTCTGATAGCGACGCCCCAGACAGGCATAGATTCCATACTGGCCACGTTCTCGATGATGGGACTGGGCTTCGCCCTGATGCGACCGGCAGCGGCTCTCATTACCGGCGTCTGCGGCGGCTTCCTGGTGAACCGTCTGGTGCCCGTCACCATTTCTGAGGAATCATCCTGCAGGGTGGACGAAGTGCCCCGTGGCGGCAAGCTGCGCAGAGTGCTCAGATATGCCTATTTCGAGATGATGCAGGACATCGGCGGACGACTCCTCGTCGGACTGCTCATCGCCGCCCTCATCCAGGTGGCGGTTCCGGACTCGTTCTTCCTTTCGGTGGGCAGCAATGCCCTGCTTCAGATGGCCGTGATCCTGCTGGTGGCTGTTCCGATGTATATATGCTCCACCGGCAGCATTCCGGTTGCGGCGGCACTGATTATGAAAGGTCTTTCGCCTGGAGCGGCAATGGTTATGCTTATGGCCGGACCGGCTGTAAACTTCGCTTCTGTCCTGGTGGTCCGCAAGTCGATGGGAGCCCGCTTCACTGCGGTATATCTGCTCACCATCGTCACATTCTCCGTACTGTTCGGCCTGCTGGTTAATGCGATAGGGCTGGGGACGTCAGTCTCCGGACACGCTGCAGGAGCCCATTCACACGCCGCAATGCCCGGCGTCTTCGGCACGGTATGTACGGTTCTGCTGCTGATAATGATTTTAAACGCTTTGATTATGAAATTGTTTGCCCGTTTCAAAAAGGCACCGGCAGAGGAGGGGACCGTGGTGTATGCTGTCGAAGGGATGCACTGCAACCACTGCAAGGCTGCTGTCGAAGATTCCGTAAGGAAGGTTAAGGGAGTCAGCGAGGCTGAGGCCAGCCCTGCCGCCGGAACCCTGATCGTAAAAGGCACAGCCCGCGAAGACGACATCCGCAAGGCCGTCGAGAAGGCCGGATTCAAGTTTGCCGGAAAGAAACTGTAATCTATCTGACGCGCCGGCGGAGCTGGAGGCCGGCGAGGATGGTGGCTGGGCTGAATTTGAACAGGCTGCACATTTCGCCGCCCATAGAGAAGCCGCAGCGGTCGCAGACGCTGTGGGTGTAGCCCATACATTTGGGACTGCGGCTGCCGTCGGAGAAGATGAAGTTGGTGACCCAGCAACGCTTGTCGGTGCAGACGGTGCGGCCGTCTTTCATACGCATCGCTTTCAGGCCAGGGACGGTGTTCATTATGGGATATCCGGCCCGCTTGCGTTCTATCAGCAGGTCGATGATCTCGTTGCGGCGGGCAGGGTCGAGGAACAGCTGCTCAGTCTCCTTGAAGGGAGTGTGGAAGTTGATGGATATGGTGTCGATGAAAGGGCTGTCCTTCACATAGTCCAGCGCAGCTTCGACGTTGCTTTCATTCAGGCAGTTTATCACCATATTGACGCAGACGGGCGGAAGAGTCTTTCCGAATGGTTTGCTGCTCTTGAATTCAGCCACGTTCTTCTCGAGCCTTGCGAAGGCACCCTTGCCGCGGATCTCGTCGTGGAACTCTCCGATACCGTCCATCGACACCCAGACCTGGTCGGCGTGGCTGCCAGAGAAGGGCAGCTGGGCGTTGGTGGTTATCGTGACGCTCCAGAAACCGATCTCGTGGGCGGCGTCTATCACGTCGTCGATGGTCTTGTCACCATCCCTCCAGAGATAGAGCTCGCCGCCCTCGAAGTCGACATAGCGGCTGCCGGCCTTGTAGCAGTATTCCAGCTCGGAGCGTATCTGCTCCAAAGACTTGCTGCGAGGATTGCTGATCTCATAGACAGAGCAGTGCTTGCAGCGAAGGTTGCAGCGGTCCAGGATGAAGATCACGGACTGCAGGGGAGCCTTCCTGCCGAACAGGGCGCGGATATACCACCAGGCCAGATATGGCAGTTGCCTCAGCATATGCTGATGATGTAGAGCACGAGCTTGACTGCCATCATTATCAGGCAGAAGCCGGTGTTGACGTTGCGCATCGCAAACCATCTCATCAGGTAGTAGCGGTTCTCGGGCTCTACCTTGTCCCAGTTGTCCATCGGGCCGAGCCACTTGTGGGGATGCTCGGTGGGTACTTCCACCTTCTTTGCGAACATCACCATCGACCACATCACCCAGATAGCCTGCGGAAGCATAAGCAGCACGAGGCAGTAGGCAGGGTGGATGTAGCCCAGCACTGCGCAGATCACCACGAGGATGAAAGGCACGAAGAGGAAGATGGCATAGGCGGTGAGGCCTGCAGCGTTGGTCTTCAGCAGCACTGCAAGCGTCTTCTTGTGAGACACGTCGTCGACGTGGCGCTCCACGAAGGAGTGGGTGTAGAGGATGTTGGTGACGAACATACCGATGGCGATGCCGAGGGCCAGGATATGCCAGGCAAAGCCGGTCTCGGGGGTATAGAGGGCTCCGCAGGCAGATTCATACACTCCGCAGACCAGGCACGGGCCGAAGCAGATGCCGATGGCAAGCTCTCCGAGGCCGTGGAAGCCGAGCTTCAACGGCGGGGCTGAGTAGAAGTAGCAGAGGATAGCTGCGATGCCTGCGATGATGAGCAGTTTCCAGTCGAAGCCGCGGGCTATGAAGATTATAAGGCCGCCGAGGATGGCGAGGCCGAAGAAGACGGCGATGGCCCTCTTCAGCTGCTTCACGGTGGTCGAACCGTCCTTCAGGTAGGGATACTTGTCGGTGAAAGCCTGTTCTCCCTGCTCCCTCAGGCCGAGGCGGTATTCCAGCAGTTCGTCCTGATAGTCGAAATAATCATCCAGCAGGTTGCCGCCCAGATGCACCAGGCATACGCAGAGCACTGCCAGAAGTCCTAAGAAAATGTTGAAACCGCTGACGCCCAATGCCATCACCACTGTCAGGATGCTGGGCATAAGGTTTTGTGGGGCCGCAAACGAGCGGCTGTTGTACAGCCATTTCTTGATGAGATTCATATCGGTGATAATAGTGTTACAGTTCTCTGAGTACCTCTGCTATCGCAGCGTCGAGCTGGGGATCCTTGCCCTCGAGGCGGTCCTTGAAGGTGTTCTTCACATAGATGTCGGGCTTGACGCCGGTGTTCTCCAGGTCGGAGCCGTCGATGATGCTGTAACAGCCCCAGGCCGGCATACGGCAGGTAGAGCCGTCTAACAGGCGAACTGAAGAGGTGAAGATGATCCAGCGGTAGGTCTCCGTGCCGACCAGCTTGGCGATGCCTAGGGTCTTGATACCGTTGGAGGTGACCTCCGCGTCGGAGAGGCTGTGCTCGTTGACAAGCACCACGATAGGCTTGTTGGCAGGCGCCACGTTGGGGTGGGTGGTTCTCGGGAAGTCGCGGTAAGCCCACTCGAAGTGGCCCTGGCCGCGCAGGAAGTCGATGACCTCCTTGTGGACGTTTCCGCCGTTGTTGTAGCGCAGGTCGAGGATAAGGGCATCTTTGTCGTAGACTTCGGTGTGCATCTTGAGCAGGAAGGAGTTGAGATCCTCGTCGCCCATAGCACGCATATGTATGTATCCGACCTTGTCACCGGTCTTCTGCTTCACCATATCGGCTCGCTGCTCCTCCCATTCCTTGTACTGGAGGGTCTTGATGGCTGAGAAAGTGGATGTGTGGACCTTGGTGTCGAATTCCTTGCCGTCACGTTTGAAGGTGAGCTTGAGTTCGTCGGTCTCCACGGCCCCGGAGAAATATTTCTCGCGGTTTGCATTCTTGTCGACCTTCTTGCCGTTCACAGCGACGAGTTCGTCACCCTTGCGGATGTCGATTTCCTGTTTGTCGGCGGGGGAGTCGGGGAGGATTTCAGCAACCTTATAAGGAGAAGCGTTGTCGAAGATGATGCCGGTGGCGTAGGTCCTGATCCTGGTCTCCTGCCTTTCTTCGGTGCCGTTCGAAGTGAAACCGAGGTGTGACGAGTTGAGCTCGCCCAGCAGGTCGGTGAGCAGGGTGCGGAGGTTGGCGCGGGTACGGACGTAGGGGAGAAGGGAAGCGTAGTAGTCGCGCACTGCGATCCAGTCCGCTCCGTGGAAATTGACGTCATAGTAGTTCTGCTCCAGAACTCCCCAGGTTTCGTAGAACATCTCGCTGAACTCGTCGCCCAGCACGACTTCCACGTCTTTCTTTATCTCGGTCCTGGCGGCTGTTCCGGCTGCAGGATCGACCTTGTATATTGAGCCCTGTCCCAGGCAGTAGAGGGCGTCCTTGCTGTTGAAGTATGTTCCTCCGTTGAATTCCTTTATCTGCTTCGGCTTTGCGTCGGGATCGGAGATCTCGAGGCTGAACACGCCGTTGGTCGCTCCGCCCATAACGCGGTAGAGCAGATATGCCTTGTCCTTTACGCTGTAGATGTAGGTGTTGCTCTGGAATCCGTCGGCAGAGACCCTCGTCATCCTCTCGTGGAGCTTGTCGAAGTCAATCACGACGGTAGAGTCTTTCTTGGGAGCGTTCTTGCTGTCCTTGAACAGGTTTTCGACATTCTCGGATTTGAAAGGAGTGTCGTACTTGCGCAGCGGAAGCTTGTAGAGGTAATTCCTGGCGCCTCTAGGGAATGAGCTCGAGAGCGTGTTGCCGAGCAGGTACATATATTTTCCGTCAGGGGTGAACAGCGGCTGCTGCTCCACAGAAGCGGAG
>JAGCFF010000145.1 GCA_017650285.1 Bacteroidales bacterium | reverse complement strand
TACAAATGAGAATGAGCAGCCTTACGGCACGTATGCGGATGCCGAGGTTGCGGGCATAGTCTTCGCCGAGAAGCAGGGCGTTCAGGGGCTTTGTCATCATCAGCGACATAATGAGTCCGACCACCGTAAATGTCACGAACCAAGGCAGTTTGTCTGTAGAAACGCTAGAGAAATCGCCCATGCCCCACATAACGAACTGATGCACCTTGTCGGCCGAAGCCCTGTAGTTGAGGATCGAGATGACGGAGGATGCCAGATAGCCGACCATTATACCTATGATCAGCAGCATAACGTTGTTCTTGACCTTGCGTGCGAATATTATTATAATGGTCAGAACCACGGCTGCACCTATGAATGCGGCTATGATGGTCGTCAGGTAGCTAGCCGTGGCGAAATAGATCATCACCAGCGCAACGCCGAGGTTGGCTCCGTCGCTGATACCGAGGATAGACGGACCGGCCAGGGGATTCTTGAAAAAGGTCTGGAGCATAAGACCGCTGATAGCCAGGGCGGCTCCGGACAGAAGCGCCGTGACAGCCTGGGGAAGCCTGGTCTCAAGGACGATGTAGTTCCAGCTCGTACGGTCGCTGCCGCCGCCGAAAAGGATCGACAGCACGTCGCGGAAAGGAATCCGCACCGGACCGTAGAAAACATTGGCGGCAAACAACAGCAGCAGAAAGATTCCGCATAGAATATACGTAAGGGTATGGTTGTTATTGCGCGTCGTTTTCATATAGACAAAAATACTGAAATTATGGTGATACCGCATAATTTGCTTAAATTTGAATGCTTTACTCGTTTTTAACACAATTTATATTATGTTAAGTAAGGGATATCGGGAAGACGAAAGCCTCTCCTCCGCATACATTCCTCTGGCAGAACGTCTGCGTCCCCGCACGCTGGACGATTATGTCGGTCAGGAGCATCTTGTCGGCAAAGACTCGGTGCTTCGCAAGATGCTTGAGAGCGGCGACGTCAAGTCCTTTATCCTTTGGGGTCCTCCGGGTGTCGGCAAGACAACCATCGCCAAGATTATGGCGAACACGCTTCACCGAGAGTTCTTCACGCTGTCTGCCGTAAGCAGCGGCGTCAAGGATGTGCGCGAGGTCATAGACAAGGCTCACGCGGGCCGTATGTTCGCCGTAGAAGGCGCTCCGATACTCTTCATAGACGAGATCCACCGCTTCAACAAAGCCCAGCAGGACGCACTTCTGGGGGCTGTGGAGGACGGAACGGTGGTCCTGATAGGCGCCACAACCGAGAACCCCTCCTTCGAAGTGATAACCCCTCTCCTGTCGCGCTGCCAGGTCTATGTACTTAAACCGCTGGAACATAGCGATTTAGATATATTGTTGAACCGTGCCTTGTCCGAAGATGCCATACTCAAGACCAGGAATATCGAAGTCAAGGAAAAGGAAGCCCTTTTCAGCTTCTGCAACGGTGATGCACGCAAGCTGCTGAACATTCTCGAGCTGGTATGCTCGACCAACGCTGACGATCCGCTCGTGATCGACGACGAGCTGGTCAAGTCTTCACTTCAGCAGAACATAGCCCTCTACGACAAGAACGGCGAACAGCACTACGACATAATAAGTGCCTTCATCAAGAGTATGCGCGGCAGCGATCCGAACGGAGCCATATACTGGATGGCAAGGATGCTGGCAGGCGGAGAAGACCCGCTCTTCATAGCAAGGCGTATGGTGATACTTGCTGCCGAGGATGTCGGCCTTGCAAACCCCAATGCCCTGCTGCTTGCCAACGCCTGCTTCGACACCGTCCACAAGGTCGGAATGCCGGAGGCCCGGATTCCGCTGGCAGAGTGCTGCATATACCTCGCCACATCGCCAAAGAGCAATGCGTCTTATATGGCCATAGAGAACGCTTTAGCTGCAGTCAATTCAACTTCCGATGCACCTCCGGTGCCGCTCCATCTGCGCAACGCCCCTACCCGTCTTATGAAGGATCTGGGCTACGCCAAGGACTACAAGTATGCCCATTCCTACGAAGGCAACTTCGTCGACCAGGAGTTCCTTCCCGACGCCCTCAAGGGCACCAAATTCTATGATCCCGGCCATAACAAGCGCGAGGAAGAGATTCGCGCCCGCCTGGCTGCTCTCTGGAAGAAATACAACTATTGACAATGAGCCGCAAGAAGAAAGACAAGCCGCTGCTTGAGAACATACTCATCGAAGACGTCGCCGCCGAAGGCAATGCCCTGGCCCACGTCAACGGCAAGGTGCTGTTCGTGCCCGGTATGGTTCCAGGCGATGTGGTGGATGTCCAGGTGCGCCGGGAGCGCAAGGGCTATATCGATGGATATGCTGCAAGGCTGGTCAAGCCTTCCGAGCACCGCATCGAACCGGTATGCGAACATTTCGGTGTATGCGGCGGCTGCAAATGGCAGTGCCTGCCCTATGAAATGCAACTGGACGCCAAACAGCGTCAGGCCGTCGACCAGCTGAAGAGGATTGGCCATCTGGAATTACCTGATATCTCCCCTATTATCGGTTCCGACCTTCAGTATTACTATAGAAATAAACTGGAATTCACCTTCTCCAACCGGAGATGGATCCTTCCCGGCGAAGATCCCGAGGCTCTGAGCGACACGGAACGCCTCGGACTGGGCTTTCATATAAGCGGATTTTTCGACAAAGTCCTCGACCTGGAAAAATGCCATCTTATGGCAGAGCCTTGCAACGAAATCCGCAATTTCATACGCCGATATGCAGTCGAAAATGGCCTCTCTTTCTTCGATTTGAGGGCTCAAACAGGCTTTTTAAGGAACCTGATCCTCCGCGAAGCCTCTTCCGGCGAAATTATGCTTACAGTCGTGTTCGGTCCTGATGCTGAGCAAGATAGAGATAATGTAACAAAGATGTTAGAGGCTATTTCGGGCCAATTTGGCCAGATTTCGTCGCTGAATTACGTGATAAACCCCAAGCCCAACGACACCATTGGCGATCTGGACGTAATCACCTTCTCGGGCAACGATTGCATCTATGAAAAAATGGGTGATCTGAAGTTCAAGATCGGTCCGAAGTCCTTCTATCAGACCAACAGCGCCCAGGCTTTCAAACTGTACTCGGTTGTCCGC
>JAGCFF010000144.1 GCA_017650285.1 Bacteroidales bacterium | reverse complement strand
GCGGCTCCATCAAACGTATGGGCCTTTATGACAAAGTTGTGAAGGAAATCAAGGCTGCAGGTCTCGAACTCTTCGAACTTGACGGTATCGAACCCAACCCGCGCATCGATTCAGTCCGCAAGGGCGCCCAGATGTGCAAAGACCATAAGATTGACGTACTTCTCGCTGTCGGCGGAGGCTCGACCATCGATGCCACCAAATGGATCGCCGCAGGCGCCTGCGTGGATTTCGATCCGTGGGATTTCCTCGACCTCAAGAAGTGGGCACCTGTAGAGAAGGCTCTGCCCATAGTCGACATCCTGACGCTGTCTGCCACCGGTTCTGAAATGGACACCGCTGCAGTCATCAGCAATATGGAGACAAAGGACAAGATAGGCCGTCTGGATCCCCACATCCTGCCCAAGGTGTCGTTCCTCGACCCCGAGAACACCTACACCGTGAGCCCCTATCAGACAGCCTGCGGTTCGTCAGACATTATGAGCCACATAATCGAGGTCTACTTCTCTCCTGACCAGGATCTGTATATGCTCGACACCTTTATGGAGGGTATGATGAAGACAGTCATCAAGTATGCCCCGATAGCTATGAAGGAGCCTGACAACTACGAGGCCCGCGCCAACCTGATGTGGACTTCGTCCTGGGCCATCAACGGCTTTGTGACAGCCGGAAAGAAGCACGAGTGGTCGTGCCATCCTATGGAGCACGAACTTTCGGCATACTACGACATCACCCACGGCCACGGCCTTGCAATCCTGACTCCGAGGTGGCTGGAATACTGCCTTGACGAGACCAACGTGTCGAAGTACGTGCAGTTCGGCGTCAATGTCTTCGGAATCGACCCGAAACTGGCACCTATGGACATAGCCCACAAGGCCATCGACCTTCTGGCGGATTTCTTCTTCAAGACTCTCGGCCTGGAACGCACTCTTCCCGAAGTGGGCATCGACGAGACTCATTTCGAGATTATGGCCGGCAAGTCAGTAGGCTTCAATGTCCTCAACGGTTTCAAGCCGCTCCGCCAGGACGACGTGATGGAAATCTACAGGATGTGTATGAAATAGCAGTTCCGGACTGCTCTGAAAAACAAATGCCCCGGTGGAATCCGGGGCATTTGTCATATATGGGTGTTGTGGAATCAATAGCTGAGTCCAGCTCCGCAGGGGATGAGGGCATAGCCTTCGGCCTCCATAGCGCTGGGCACGTCTTCCTTGTTGTTTTCGACAGCTTCCTGTGAAGAAGGCAGGCCGAACGGCATCTTGCCGACCGGATTGAACTTGCCGGTGACGACATCGAGGAGGGCAGGAAGTGTGGTTCCGAAAGTGGCGATCCAGGCTTTTGAGGCGCCGCCCTGCAGCTCGCTGAGCACCCAGGGCCTGCTGCAGTTCACAGCCACGACAGTCGGCTTGCGGCCTGCAACGGTGTTGATGTAGCGCACGTCGATGCTGTTGGCTGAGAGGAGGTTGCTGATGGGAGAGTTGTTCCCTGACGCACCGCCGAGGAATCCGCCGCCTCTGCCGGCCATTCCCGGGAATACCCAGAAGACAACTGCATCGGCCTTGGCGGGAGAGTCTACGAACTCTACATCCCACTTGTTGTCGGGAACCTGCACGGCGTTGTGAGCTCCGCCGGCGTCAACCCTCTCCACATAGAGCTTCACGCCTTTCTTGAAAGGAAGCACAGAGCCTTCATTGCGCATCAGCACGATGGATTTCCTGAAAGCAGTCTCTGCAAGTGCCCTGAACTCATCGCAGTTGGCGGTGGCTTCGGCCTTGTCGGGATCTACGTAAGGGTTTTCGAAGAGGCCCATCTGGAATTTCTCGATGAGCAGCCTTGTGACAGCCCTGTCGATCTGTTCGTCGGTGATCATACCGGCGTCATAGGTGGCCTTGAGGTTCTTGATGTCAGCTCCGCCGGAGAACAGGTCGGTACCTGCAGCGACGGCCTTGGCATAGCGCTCCTGATAGGTCAGGTCCTCTACGCCCCAGGGCATATTGTTGATGGGGCCGGTGTCGGAGTTGACGAGGCCCTTGAATCCGAGGGTGTTGCGCAGAAGGTCGGTGAGCAGGCCGTGGTTGAATGCCGATCCGACTTCTTCGTATTCAGTCTCGTGAGGACGGGCATAGTAAGGCATAATGCCTGAAACTCCGGCATCCACTGCAGCCTTGAACGGCTTGATGTGGTAGTCGAACATTCCGCCGGGATAAACCAGGTTCATTCCGTAGCTGTAGTGCGAATCCCAGCCTTTCATTTCCGGTCCGCCGCCCGGGAAGTGCTTCATGGTCAGGGCCACTGAGCCCGGGCCGAGCTTTTCGCCCTGGAAGCCTTTCACAAGCTGTGTGGCGATGGCGGCTACCCTGTCGGCATCCTCGCCGAAGGTTCCTTCGATCCTGCTCCAGCGGGGCTCGGTTGAAAGGTCGAGCTGATACATATAGCCCTTGCGGATGCCGCAGGCAGCCCATTCGGCAGCGGCGCTCCTGGCAAATTCATAGACAAGCTGGGGATCGTTGGTGGCTCCGAGTCCGAGGGTTCCGGGCCACTGGGTGAAGTAGCTGTTGCCTACGTTGAGTCCGAGAGAGTTGTCTACGGCCACGTGGTTGCGGGGGTTGGAGGCGAAGATGGCAGGGATGCCGAGACGGCTGCCTTCGGCAACTTCCTGCACGTTATTGGCCCACTCGGCCATAATCCTTGCAGGAGCGTTGGCGCGGAGGATGAAATGGCGCAGATGCCTTTCCATAATGCCCTTGGTGGTTCCGGACACGTTGATGGATTCGTCCGCGGCTTCGCCGGTGAAGTTGTTGCGGTTGGTCACCTGGTCGCGTTCATTGAGCTCTGAAGTGCCTTGAGGCCCCATATTGATCTGGGAGATGATCATGAAACCGACCTTTTCGTCGATTGTCATCTTTCCGAGAAGGTCAGCGGCCCTCTGCTCCGGAGTCAGGCGCCAGTCTTCATACTTGTCAAGCTTGCCGTTCTTGTTGAGGTCCTTGAACTGCAGTCCGCCTTTGTTGATTATCAAAACGCTTCTTGTGCCGAGTTCAGGCTGATCGTACTGTTTGCAGGAGAACAGGACAGAAGCAAAGAGAATAAGAGACAATATTTTCTTCATAGTGTATAGTGTTGAGTATCATTCATTTATTGCGGCTATCGCCTGGTCTGGAGGTCGAGTTTCGCGGCCGGGAGCGACGAGTTGACGGTGATGTTGGACTTGCCTCCCTTGCCGTTGTTGCGCACCACGATGACGGCGCGGCCTTTCCAGGTTGTGAAGTGTGAAGACGTGTAAGGCTCGAGGTCCTTCAGGTCGGCACTGGCGGCAGCCAGCAGGCTTGCCGATCCGCTTACGCTGACATCGCAGGGAATGGCTGCATCAGGACATACGTTTCCGCTCCTGTCGACCACTTCCACGGTGATGAAAGCAAGGTCCTGCCCGTTTGCTGTCATATAGGTCTTGTCTGGAGTGAGCCTGAGCTTCGAAGGAGCTCCCGCAGTCGACAGAGTCACATTGCCCCTGCTGGTTTCGGCACGAAGCGTGCCAGACTGGTAGGGAACGGTGAAGACGGCCTTGTACTGCGTTTCTGCGCTGACTTTCTGGGAACCTATCAGCCTGTTGTTGAGGAAGAGGCTTACCTCGGGTGCTTTGGTGTATATTTCCACCTCTACGGGTTTGCCTTCCCAGCCGGGCCAGGTCCAGGACTCCCAGGTGGGCCATACGCTCCAGGCAGTGTTCTTTATCTCGCCGCGATATCCGTCCGGTTCCCTGACTGCCATATAGAGCGTCTCACGGTTGTTCCACAGCATATCGCGGTAGTGGCTGATGGGTTTGCGCCAGCCGGTGATGTCCACGTCGCCGCAGTATGCTCCGTGCCACTCGGGAATTCCTCCCTGGACATAATGTTCCCCGGCAGTCTCTCCGGCATAGTAGTAGCGGCCGATTCCGGATTCTCCAAGATAGTCGAGTCCTGTCCAGACAATGTCTCCCACTATATACGGCACTTCGTTGGCAAGAACCCAGTTCCTGTAGGCATCGCGCGGATAGCTTTCTGTCTGCAGCATTATTCTCTGAGGATCCCGTTCGTGGTCGGTCGTGTGCTTGTATATGTTATAGTTGTAGCCGACGATGTCGAGGACTTCTGCGTGAGGGTCGAAGTCTTCCCAGACTTCATTGCCCCAGAAGGTGAGGGCCTCGGTGACAGGGCGGCTGGCATCTGCTTCGAGTACGGCTTTCTTCAGCTTCTTGGCTGTTGATACCACCTTGATCTCATTGCGCTCGATGACTTCGTTGCCGATGCTCCACGCGATGACTGACGGGCTGTTGCGGTCGCGAAGCACCATAGCCTGCACGTCCTCTACGCCGCAGGAGTCGATGAGGGTGGAGTAGTCGAACGGGTTCTTGGCAGTGCGCCAGCCGTCGAAGGCCTCGTCGATGACAAGCATTCCAAGTGAGTCACAGGCCCGTATGAACGCCCTTGAAGGCGGGTTGTGGCTGGTGCGGATCACATTGAAGCCGGCATCCTTCATCAGCTGTACCTTGCGTATTTCGGCTGCGTCGAAGGCCATCGCTCCAAGAACTCCGTCGTCACTGTGGAGGCAGGCTCCGTTGAGGACCACCTGCTGTCCGTTGAGCAGGAATCCTTTTTCCACGTCGAACTCGACGGAACGGATGCCGAACTCTATGTTGTGTTCGGTATATGCCCATTTGGTGTTGTCCTGCAACGATACGAATCCGTTGTACATATGGGGATTTTCGAGCGACCAGAGCTTGGGCCTGTCGATGTAGAAAGTGATGTCCACCGTCCTGCTCTCTCCGGGCGCGAAGTCGAATGTGCGTTCGATGCCGGCCACTGAGACTGTTGCGTTCTTGTCTGTGGCGCCTTCGTTCACTACGGTGACTGCTACTTCAACGGTAGCTTCGTCAAGGGTTACTTTGGGGGTCCTGATGTAGATGCCGTTTTCCGCAACGTGGAGGGCGGGCATAGTCTGGAGCCATACGTGGCGGTAGATGCCGGAACCAGAATACCAGCGGCAGTTGGGCTGCTGGCTGTTGTCCACTCTCACGATCACTTCATTCTCCTGTCCCTGGCCTCTGAGGAAGCGGGTGATGTCCACTGTGAACGGGGTGTAGCCGTAGCCGTGCTGGCCGGCCTTCTGCCCGTTGACGAAGATTTCGGCATTCTGGTAGACGCCTTCGAAGTGGAGCTTTACCAGCTGGCCGGAAGGAGTCCGGAAAGTCTTGCGGTATTCTCCCTTTCCTCCGGCATACCATCCGCCTCCGGTGCCAGTGGCTCCGACCCTGGGCAGGGGAGATGTGTAGATGTCCCAGTCGTGGGGCAGGTCAACCACCGTGCTTTTCCCGTTCTGTATGAATGTCCATCCGTTGTCGAACAGCTGGTTTGTCATCTGTGCTCCAGCCAGGAGTGCCGGGCAGAGCAGAGCTGAAATGAGTATTGCCTTTATTGTTTTCATTGCGTCATTATTCTTCGTAAGAGTCATCGAGTTCGCTTAAATCTTCCAGAAGGTCGTAGAGGGTGTCCTGCCCGAGAACGCAGCGGTCCACCGCCTTGCCGATCTCGCCGCGTTCGTCGGCTTCGTAGTCGGCCTGCCAGTCGGTGGCGAGATAGCGTTCAAGAGCTTCGATGTTGTCTTTCTGGTTCTCGAGAGTCTCGAGGCCCTCCATCACCTGGCTGTAAGCACGCTGTATCTCCCTCATCCTTGCGCTGTGCTCTGCCACACGCAGCTCAGCCTCGGACATTGCGGCAATCTCGCCGGGATCTTCCAGATATATCACTTCCTTTCCGTTGGCAAGGGCGTATTCTATCTCGGAACGGGTGCTGGAGCCGATGTAGCCTCCCACATTTATGACGTAGATGGCATCGGCCATATCTATCTTGCGCTTGTGCATGTCGTCGAGCATCTCTTTGGTGCCCTCGGTCCATACTTCGTCATCTCCGGAATGTCCGAAGAGTCCGACGCTAATGACTATGTTGCCTTCGAGGGTGAGGCGTTTCTGCGCCTCGAAGAACTGCTCCCTGAAACGCGTGCTTCCGCACAGGGTTATCACTTTGTATCTGCCTGTCATAACTGACGTTTTCTATTGTTTTATGTATTCCCGCATCTGGGCTTTCAGGTCGGTGGGGTACTCGCCGAGCGAGATGAAGTCATCGATCTGCCAGTTTCCATTTTCCCTGACAAGTTTCAGCCGCATCGGAGTCGCGGAGCCGAAGTTGTATAGCTTGAAGCTGACCGTGGCGGCGTCGCCTTCGAGGCTCTCGAGGGCAAGATCGCTGATGTGGAGGTCGCTGACGTCCTGACCCTGCACCCAGTAGTCGTACTCGAAGAATCCGAGCATCCCTTCGTTGAACTTCCGGTCGAACTCATCTACCAGGGTGACGGTCTTGTTCCAGTCGTCTGAGCAGTAGCGCTTGCTTAGCTCGTCAGAAGAAAACTGCCCCGCAGCCACGTCAGAGTATATCGCATCGACCCTTTTCAATATGTCCGCTTCCTTGTTCTGGCAGGATGCAAGTGCGAACAAAGCGACAGCCATAATTATTGTTGAAATTTTATTCATAAGCATAACAGTGTTTTATGCAAAGATAGGACATATAATGGATTTTTATGTTTGACCATATGGGCAGTTTTTGCTAAATTTACCTATAGAACTATTCACCAAATACTATTATTATGGTTAAACAAATCTTAAAGTTGACGGGTGTGATAATCACCCTTCTCACCCTGTGCTGGAACATTCCGGCACTGGCTCAGAACCGCACTGTGACCGGTGTGGTCACAGATACGGACGGCCAGCCGGTTGTCGGCGCCTCTGTGTTTGTGGCAGGAGATACCAGGACAGGTACGGCTACCGGAGAGAATGGTCAGTTCTCGCTGAGCATTCCCCAGAACGCAGTGCTTACAATTTCAAGCATCGGTTACAAGACAGTTTCACTGCCAACAGGTAACCGAAGCTCTTTCCAGGTTACTCTCGAGGAAGACAGCCAGTTCCTTGAAGAGACGGTCGTCATCGGATACGGTACTGCCAAGAAGTCCGATGTGACTGGCTCAATCGCATCTGTCAATCAGGAAGTCCTGAGGCAGATTCCTGCCGGTGACATCACCACTGCCCTCCAGGGCCGTGTGGCCGGTGTGGAAATGAGGCAGACATCCACCAAGCCCGGTGCCACGATGCGTATCCGCATCCGCGGTACCCGTTCGCTCTCTGCAGACAACAACCCTCTGATCGTGCTTGACGGCATTCCGTTCTCAGGAAGCCTCGCTGACATCAACACCGACGATGTCAAGAGCATCGACATCCTCAAGGATGCGTCTTCGACAGCCATCTACGGCTCCCGCGGTGCCAACGGTGTCATTATGATCACAACCGAGCATGGTGCCCAGGGCGCTCCGGTAAGGGTCAACTTCAATTCCTACGGAATGTACAAGCAATGGCTTCCTTACCCGTTCATGAACACCAAGCAACTCACCGAACTCCGTGACCTCGCCAAGAAATACATCGACGGCGCGGACGAGTACAGGGACTTGTATGACACCGACTGGCAGGCCGTCTACTACGAGCCCGGCTATGCGGTGCAGAACAACCTTT
>JAGCFF010000143.1 GCA_017650285.1 Bacteroidales bacterium | reverse complement strand
GGCCTATTACAAGCACGACTATGGTCTTGCGGCTGCAGCCCTTCCATTCCTTGAGGATTATGCCCCATACGTTGCTGAAGGTGACGTTCAGGGCCATCAGTATGCACCACGAGAAGGTGAGCAGGACCGGAGCGCCAGCCAGGAAGCCCTTGCCGAGGCTGAGCCCGAAGAACTGGCTGTACCACAGCAGTCCGGCCAGCGCGCAGAAGAGCAGGTTGTTGCCCCACAGCGATTTCTGGCGATAGTCGCTCCACGTATGGTTCTTCGAGTTCTGGCGGAAGCAGTAGACGAGATTGGTCAGGGCGCCTCCGAGGGTTACCATAAAGGTCGCAGGCAGGGTCCTGAAGATTTCCTTCGTCTGGGGCCAGCATAGGCTCTCGCCGAAACCGAGGCCTATTGAGAAGCAGGCGCTCATAAAGCCGGCCAGCAACGCCACTGCTATACCCTTCTTGAAGTTGAATTCCTTTACCGTGTCGCTGGTCCCCTTCACGGCAAGTTCCCTGGTCTTCATCGATCCGGCGATGCCTATCACGGCAATTCCGAGGATCGTGACCACTACGCCGGTGATCACGGCTCCGGTAAGGTCACCGGGATGGCCGGTAAAGAGCGGCGTAAGTATGGTTCCAAGGCCGGCGCAGGTGCCGAGAGCGATGCTCTGGCCGAGCGCAATTCCCAGATAGCGCATCGAAAGGCCGAAAGTCAGGCCGCCGATGCCCCAGAGGACACCGAAAAAGGCGGCCAGCAGCGCATCGGTGGGATGCGCAGCGTAGACTTCGAACAGCGAATGTCCGGCAGGCACTGCCAGCAGAGCGCCGAGCAGAGGGAATATCAGCCAGGCAAAGACACCTTGCAGAGCCCAGAACGATTCCCAGCTCCAGGCCTTTATCTTGTTGATGGGCACATAGCTGCTCGACTGGCAGAATGCGCCGACGGCGATTATTACAAGTCCGATGAGTATTTCCATAGCGGATCGTCTTTATCTGCGGCTGGTCACTTCCCTTTCGTAACGTTCTATTTCAGGGATGAAATCCTCTCCTACCGGCACTTCGTTGCGCAGGCAGAACATATCCCAGACAGCGCTCCAGGGCAGGGTCTTCTCCTCTTCAAGCAGGGCAAGGCGTTGGAAGCCACGGCCGCTCTCCTCGTATTCACGCAGTCGGGCGACAGGTTCCAGCAGAGCCTGCAGCATACATTTCTGGGCTGCACGGGCGCCGATGACATACGCACCGATGCGGTTGATCGAAGCGTCGAAATAGTCCAGGCCGAAATGCACGCGGTCCAG
Source organism: Bacteroidales bacterium (assembly GCA_017650285.1). GTDB lineage: Bacteria > Bacteroidota > Bacteroidia > Bacteroidales > UBA932 > Equibacterium. The sequence goes on along the minus strand of JAGCFF010000143.1, from coordinate 4,447 downwards.
GGCGTCGGCACGGATGATCTCCTTGCAGAGATCCATTATGTCGTCGTTCATTATCACCACGTGGTCAGAGTCCCAGCGTACCGGACGGCTCACGTGGAGCATAAGCTCAGGCACGAAGAGCAGGACTGAGGAAACCTTGTCGGCCGCACTTTCGGTGGGATGATAGTGGCCTGTGTCGATGGTGTATATCTTGCCGTGCTGAGCGCAGTAGCCCACGCAGAACTCGAGCGATCCGACCGTGTAGCTCTCCAGGCCGATGCCGAAGGTCTTGCTCTCGAGGCAGTCCTTCATCATATCATACTTGGTGGCGAAGATCTCGTCGAGGCTGCTGCGGAAGAGTTCGCGGTACTTGTAGCGGTTGACGGTGATGTCCTTGCTGCCGTCGTGGACCCAGAGGTTCATTATGCAGGGATCGTTCTGGTTGCGGCCCATCTCATTGGCGATATTGCGGCAGCGTTTCGAATGCTCTATCCAGAAGTCGCGGATGCCCTTGTCGGGATTCGAGAGCGACAGGTCGCCGCTTTTCGGATGGGAGAACGAAGTGGTATTGAAATCGAGCGGCATTCCGTGTTCGCGGGACCACTGCATCCAGCCTTCGAAGTGCTCGGGGCCGACCTGGTCGCGGTCTACCTTCCTTGTTCCGAATTCTCCGTATATCTCGTGAAGGTTCAGACGGTGATGTCCGGGGATCATACTGGTGGCCTTGAGCACGTCAGCTCTCAGTTCGTCCACATTGCGCGCCCGACCGGGATAGTTGCCGGTGGTCTGGATTCCGCCGGTGAGGTCTTCTCCGCCGGCCGATTCGAAGCCGCGGACGTCGTCGGCCTGCCAGCAATGCAGCGATATGGCCATTTTCTGAAGTCTCGCCAAAGCTTTTTCAGTATCTATTCCTGCCTCTGCATATCTCTCTGCAGCTATGGCATACGCCTTTTCAAGCAATTGTTCGTTCATATCGTTCAGTGTTTAGTTATCAGTATAAACTTTTCGTACGCCGCGACCCAGGTTCCGGTATCCTGCGGGGCATAGGTTTCCGTATCGACGGAGGCTGCGATGATGCCGCGCGGGTTGTCCTCCGCCGCCTGCACCATAATGTTGCCTATCGCCGTGCATTCCACAGGCCCGGCGATGACAGTCACTCCCAACGCATTTGAGGTGAACTGGTTCAGTAGCCTGTTGCGCGCCCCGCCGCCAATGATGTGGAGCCTCTCCATATCGAACGACGCGAGATCCTTCAGCCAGCCGAAGACCTGACGGTAGCGCAGGGCAAGGCTGTCGAAGATGGCGCGGGTGTACTCCCCCCTGCGCTCCGGGACTCTCTGGCCGGTGGCCTTGCACCAGTCCCTGATGGCGGCAGTCATACTCGGCGGAGCGCTGAAGCACTTTTCGTCGGGATTCAGCAGGATGCCGAAAGGCTCTTCGGCAAGAGCTTCTTCGATGAGGCTGTCATAAGCCACATCCCCCCATTCGGCACGGCACTGCTCCAGCAGCCACATACCGCAGATGTTCTTAAGGAAACGGACGGTTCCGCCCAGTCCTCCTTCGTTGGTGAAGTTCATTGCACGGCTCTCCGCAGTGATGATGGGAGTCTCGCTTTCGATACCCATCAGACTCCAGGTGCCGCTGCTCAGATAGGCGAAGTGGCGGTCAGACGCAGGGACTGCAGCCACTGCGCTTGCGGTATCGTGACCGGCCACAGCCTTGACGGCCACGGGTCCCAGTCCGGTGAGACGCTGTACTTCCGGTGTCAGGGTGCCTATCGTCGTGCCGGGCTGCACCATCTCGCCGAAGTTGCTTCGTTGCAGACCCAGCGCATCCAGCAGCTCTCCGGAGAACTCCTTCGTGCGGGGATTCAGCAGCTGGGATGTCGAGGCTATGGTATATTCGCACACCTGCCGTCCAGTCAGCATATAGCTCAGGGCGTCTGGTATGAACAGTATCCTGTCCACCACCTTGAGTGCGGCGTCATCCTCCCTTCGCAGGGCAGAAAGCTGGAAGAGACTGTTGAAATCCATCACCTGGATGCCGGTGATGTCATATACTTTTTCTGCTGGAACACGTGCAAAGAAACGCTCCGGTTCTCCGGCAGTATAGGGATCGCGGTAGCAGTAGGGATTGCGCATCAGCCTGCCATCCTTCCCGAAAAGGGCGAAATCCACGCCCCAGGTGTCTATGCCGACGGATTCTATCTCTATTTTCCTGTCAGCCACTGTCCTGAGGGCCTCGACAATTGCATCAAAGAGGGCCTGCAGGTCCCACATCCAGTGGCCGCCTTCGCGGATGATGCGGTTGGGGAAGCGCGCTATCTCCTCAGTTGTCAGCCGTCCACCGTCAAGGACGCCCAGAATGGCGCGTCCGCTGGTTGCTCCTATATCTATTGCCAGAAATTTTCGCATACTTACAAATATACAAAAAAGATTATCACCTATCTTTGTAAATATGACAGTTCCAAGCAACGGAAAAAGCACTTCGGAAGCACTCCGCGAGATACTCGGTCCAGAGGGGGAATCCCTTTTCGGAGGGGTGCTCTACAGCATCATAGCAGGATGTGACGAAGCAGGCCGCGGACCTCTCGCAGGCCCCGTCTTTGCCGGCGCGGTGATACTTCCGGAAGACTTCAGGCATCCCTGGCTGGCCGACAGCAAGCAGCTGACCAGAAGCCGCCGCGAGCAGATGCGCCCCATCATCGAGCAGAATGCCATAGCCTGGGGCGTGGCCAGCGTTTCCGCCGAAGAGATCGACGAAATCAACATCCTCAACGCATCAATCAAGGCTATGCACCTTGCCATAGCCAGGCTGGGCGTGGTGCCGGAGCTTATCCTGGCCGACGGCAACCGCTTCAAGCCCTGCTTCGGCCCGGACGGCAAAGAGATACCCTATATGACGGTAGTCAAGGGGGATGCGAAGATTCCTGCCATTTCCGCCGCTTCCATCCTCGCCAAGACCTACCGCGACGAATATATGACCGCGATGGCGGAGAAATACCCCGGCTACGGCTGGGAGCGCAACATGGCCTATCCGACCAAAGAGCATTACGAGGCCATCGCCACGCTCGGCATCACTCCCGAGCACCGCAGGTCATTCCTCAAGAAATTAAATATCAAGTAATATGAAGAAACTCCTTTCAATCCTCACAGCGCTGACAGTATCATTCGCGGCAATGGCCGACGAAGGAATGTGGCTCCCCAGCATGATCGAATCCGTCATCGGAGATATGCAGGCCAAGGGCTTCAAGCTCAGCGCCGAAGACGTCTACAGCGTCAACCATTCATCCCTCAAGGACGCAGTCGTGCTGTTCGGCTCAGGCTGCACCGGCGAGATGATTTCCAACGAAGGTCTGCTCATCACCAACCACCACTGCGGCTACAGCTACATCCAGCGCCACAGCTCGGTGGAACACGACTACCTCACCGACGGATTCTGGGCCATGAACCGCGAGCAGGAACTCCCCTGCCCCGGCCTGACCGTCAGCTATCTCGTGAGAATGGATGAAGTCACCGACAAGGTGCTGGCCGGATACAATGCTTCTATGGGCGAGGCCGCTCGCGACAGCATCGTCGCCGCCAACTCCCAGAAGCTCGTCGACGCCGCCGTGGCCGGAGGCAAAGGCCTCAGGGCACAGGTAGCCGCACTGTACTACGGCAACCAGTATTTCCTCTACATTTTCAAGGTCTACCGTGACGTGCGCTTCGTGGGCGCTCCGCCGAGCTCCATCGGCAAGTTCGGTGGCGAGACCGACAACTGGATGTGGCCCCGCCACACCGGAGACTTCTCTATGTTCAGGGTTTATTCAGGTCCTGACGGCGAGCCGGCCGACTATTCAGCCGACAACGTTCCCTATTCTCCCAAGAAGTTCTTCGAAATCTCGACTGCCGGCGTGCGCGAGGGCGACTTCACTTTCGTATACGGCTGCCCCGGTTCCACCAAGGAATACATAACCGCCAGCGCAGTGAACTACATCTCCGAGATATCCAACCCCACCAAGATCGCGCTGCGCGATATGAGGCTCGACGTGATGAACAAATATATGAACCAGAGCCCGGCCATCCGCATCCAGTACGCCAGCAAGAAATCTTCCGTTGCCAATGCCTGGAAGAAGTGGCAGGGCGAGGCCAAGGGTATCCGCAAGATGAAGACCGTCGACAACAAGGAGGCCTACCAGGCACGCTTCAAGAGATGGGCTGCCGGCAGCGAATACGAGGGTGTAGTGGAGAAGCTCGATTCCCTGCAGCGTCTGCTTGACAAATACACCTACGCATACGAGAACTACAGCGAGGCCATCGCAGCGATAGAGTGGCCTGCTTTCGTACGCAGGGGCAAGACCGACAGCGCCGCCTTCTGGAAAGATTACTACCGTCCCATCGACGAGGAGATATTCGATCTGGTGATAGCTGCATACGGCGAGAATATGAAGAACGACCTCAGGCCTGAGTACTACGACCGCAAGATG
>JAGCFF010000142.1 GCA_017650285.1 Bacteroidales bacterium | reverse complement strand
TGTGACCGGAAATACCGGAGGATATGCCCAGAATGCACAGATCATCCACATCGACATAGACAAGACCGAGTTCAACAAGAACATCCAGGTCGACTTGCAGATCCACGGCGACGCCCGCCAGATGCTGGAGGCGATCTGCGAAGGACTCGTGTTCAAGGACCGTGAGGCCTGGAGGCGCTTCGGATACGACCAGTACGACAAGGAGAAAGAGAATGTCATCGGCCCGATGCTCCGCAGCCCCAAGCTCAATATGGCACAGGTGGTCGACGCCATCAACAGCCACTACATCGAGAAAGTCAGCACCAGCGAAAAGAGCTACGGCAGCAACGTGGTGCTCGTGACCGACGTAGGACAGAACCAGATGTTCGCGGCCCGCTACCTCAAGCTCACTATGAAGACCGGCTGGATCACATCTGGCGGACTCGGCACCATGGGATTCGCGCTTCCGGCGGCAATCGGAGCCAAGTGCGGACGTCCCGACGCCCAGGTCGTGGCCATAGTGGGTGACGGCGGCCTGCAGATGAACATACAGGAGCTCGGAACCATACTCCAGAACAACATCGACGTGAAGATAGTCCTGCTGAACAACTCGTTCCTCGGAATGGTAAGGCAGTGGCAGGACCTGTTCTTCGACAAGAGGTTCTCGCACACTATGCTTGTCAACCCCGATTTCAGCAAGATCTGCGAAGCCTACGACATCGAATATTACCGTATCTCCCAGCCCTCGGAGGTGGAGGATGCCATCGAGCGTATGGCGGCGTCCAAGGGCCCGTTCTTCCTGGAGGCCGTGGTGGATCCCACCGTCAACGTATATCCGATGATTCCGGGCGGCAAGACTTTGAATGACCTTATCATAAGATAACTTATTATGAAATACAGACTTGAAGCGACAGTAAGCGCGCGTGTCGATATTCTGAACCGCATCACGACCCTTTTCATCCAGAAGGGACTTCCGGTGGAGAGCGTCAACTACAAGGTGATCGATGACCGCCTGGCCAAGGTGGAGCTGATATGCTCCGATGCCGACGACATCCGTATGGACCGCATCATCAACCAGGCAGACAATCTGGTGGATATCGCGCAGGTGCAATACTTTAAATTGGACAAATAACAAACTAAAAACTTATAATAGAATGGCAGAAATGAATTTTGGCGGCATCGTAGAGCAGGTTGTGACACGTGCCGAATTCCCGTTGGAAAAAGCTAAGGAAGTATTGGCTAACGAAACTATCGCAGTTCTCGGTTATGGAGTCCAGGGCCCTGGTCAGAGCCTCAATCTCCGCGACAACGGATTCAACGTTATCGTAGGACAGCGCAAGGGCGGCAAGAGCTGGGACAAGGCCATAGCTGACGGCTGGGTTCCGGGAGAGACCCTTTTTGAGATCGAAGAGGCTTGCGAGAAAGCCACTATCATAGAGTTCCTTCTTTCAGACGCAGGTCAGATCAGCGCCTGGCCCACAGTAAAGAAACACCTCACCGCAGGCAAGGCCCTCTATTTCTCACACGGTTTCGCCATCACCTATCAGGAGCGTACCGGCATCGTTCCCCCGAAGGACGTCGACGTTATTATGTGCGCCCCCAAAGGCTCAGGTACCTCGCTGCGCCGTCTCTTCCTGCAGGGCAGGGGAATCAACTCTTCTTACGCCATCTTCCAGGATGCTACCGGAAAGGCTTATGACCGCACCATCGCCCTCGGCGTAGGTATCGGCAGCGGCTACCTCTTCGAGACCACTTTCAAGAGAGAGACCTACAGCGACCTTACCGGCGAGCGCGGAACCCTTATGGGTGCTATCCAGGGAATCTTCGCAGCACAGTACGACACTCTCCGTGCCCACGGCCACACTCCTTCAGAGGCATTCAACGAGACAGTGGAAGAGCTTTCGCAGAGTCTTCTCCCGCTGGTTGCCGAGAATGGCATGGACTGGATGTACGCCAACTGCTCTACTACCGCACAGCGCGGTGCACTCGACTGGTGGAAACGCTTCCGCGATGCTACCAAACCCGTTTTCGAATCTCTCTATGAGAGCGTGGCTACAGGCAACGAGGCCCAGATCTCGATCGATTCGAACAGCAAGCCCGACTATCGCGAAGGCCTTGAGAAAGAACTCAAGGAAATGCGCGAGAGCGAGATGTGGCAGGCCGGCAAGGCTGTACGCGCACTGCGTCCCGAGAACAACTAATTCTTTGGAAAGATGAAAGAACTTGATTGGAAAAATATCGGATTCGGCTACGTCAAGACCAACTGCAACATCCGTTGCGAGTATCACGACGGAAAGTGGGGCGAGCCGTATCTCACTTCGGACGAATACCTGCCGATGCATATCGCGGCGACATCGCTGCACTACGGCCAGGAAGTGTTCGAGGGTGCCAAGGTTTTCCGCGGAGTGGACGGCAAGGCCCGCCTGTTCAGGATCGAAGAGAATGCCAGGCGTATGAAGGCTTCGGCAGACTACCTGCTTATGGCCGCTCCTTCAGAGGAACTTTTCATCGATATGTGCGAGAAGGTCATCCGTGCCAACGCCGACTTTCTCCCTCCTTACGGAACCGGAGCTTCCCTTTATGTGCGTCCTCTGCTTATCGGTACTACCGCAGAGGTCGGCGTGAAGACTGCCCGCGACTATATGTTCCTGATATTCGTGACACCTGTGGGACCGTATTTCAAGAACGGTTTCGCTCCGATCGACGTGGTGCTTGAGAAACTGCACGACCGTGCGGCACCTCGCGGCACCGGTCAGGCCAAGGTGGGCGGAAACTATGCCGCCAGCATCCAGGCCGGCGCCTTCGCCCACGAGAGAGGCTTCTCGAACGAGCTCTATCTCGACGCGGCGGAGCAGAAGTACATCGACGAGTTCGGTGCAGCAAACTTCTTTGCCATCAAGGACGGAGCCTATATCACCCCTCTGTCAAGGTCTGTGCTCGGCTCCATCACCAACAAGAGCCTGCGCACCCTGGCCGAAGACCTCGGACTCAGGGTCGAGGACCGCAAGATCGAGTACGAGAAGGAGATCGGCACTTTCGACGAGGTGGGAGCCTGCGGCACTGCCGCCGTCATCTCACCTGTAGGCCGTCTCTACGATCCAAACCAGGACAAATGGTATGAGTACGACGCCCCCGGCAAGTACAGTACCATGATGTTCCACGCTCTCCAGGACATCCAGTACGGACGTGCTGAAGACAAGCACGGCTGGACACGCGTGATCGAAGGAATCTAGAGGGTTTCGTCGAAGAACTCGCAGGGCGAGGCCGTCAGAGAACTGGCAAGTTGCTTGACAGGTTCGGTGAAGACGGCGCTCGAATAGAAAGTGCAGAAAGGCGTATCATCGTGATGCGCCTTTTTCGCATACAGGCGGTCGGCTTGGCGGGCGACGGCGGGGGCGGGGTTGACAATCCTGGCCCTGCCGGCGACAATCTTCTTGATGGTGTCCTGCAGGAAAGGGTAGTGGGTGCAGCCCAGGACGATGTGGTCTGCACCTTCATCCAGCATCGGCTCGATGTAGCTGCGCAGCAGGTTCTCCACTTCAGGTGAATCGAAGTCAGCCCGCTCAACGGCCTCCACGAGGCCTTCTCCGACCCGTTCGATGACTTTGACGTCGCCCTTGAATGTCGCGA
>JAGCFF010000141.1 GCA_017650285.1 Bacteroidales bacterium | reverse complement strand
CGGAAGACGAAGACGATAAGGGCGAGTTCGTCGCGACAGGCAATCGAGACGAATGCTGCCGCCCGAGCGAACTCGCGCCCTCCGAGCCTCTGCCCTGCGACAACACCTCCGCCACGGCATAATGCACCCCTTCGCCTATACGCACGAAAAAGCCGACCCCGTGAGGTCGGCTCGTGCGGGCGAAGGGACTCGAACCCTTACGCCTTACGGCACTAGATCCTAAGTCTAGCTTGGCTACCAATTACAACACGCCCGCAATAAGACTACGCCTGTCAATTAATATGACATTGCGATAGCTATGAAATCGTCAGCCTTGAGAGAGGCACCGCCGATGAGACCGCCGTCGATGTCCGGGCAGGCGAAGAGTTCTTTCGCATTGCTGGGCTTGCAGCTGCCGCCGTAGAGGATGGTGATATCCTTGGCGAGGTCGCCGAACTTGGCAGCAAGGGTCTTGCGGATGAAAGCGTGGACTTCCTGTGCCTGCTCGCTGGTAGCAGTAACGCCGGTACCGATGGCCCATACAGGTTCGTAAGCGATCACAACCTTAGCCATCTGCTCTGCGCTGAGGCCGAAGAGAACTTCCTCGAGCTGAGCCTTGATAACATTGAAGTGATTGCCGGCTTCGCGCTCGAAGAGCATCTCGCCAACGCAGTAGATCGGGCTGAGGCCGTTCTCGAGAGCAAGAGCCATCTTGGCTACGAGAGTCTCTGAAGTCTCGCCGTAATACTGACGACGCTCGCTGTGTCCGAGTATTGTATAGGTGCAGCCTACACCTGCTATCATTTCGGCAGAAACTTCACCTGTGTATGCGCCTTTAGCCTTGTCTGCGCAGTTCTGTGCTGACAGGGCGACTGCCGAACCTTCGATCACGCCGGCGATGGTTGCCAGATGGGTGAACGGAGGAGCGATGATCAGCTGTACATCCTTGGGAACCTGACCGAGACCTGCAACGATATCCTTTGCCAGTTCTTTACCTGCGGCAACGGTGGTGTTCATCTTCCAGTTGCCTGCTACTATTTTCTTTCTCATACTATACTTGATATTTGATTTGATTGATTACAAAGTCTTGAAGGTGCCGCCGCCAGATACAGCAGGGTTGAGACGGATGCCTGCGCGGTCCCTGTACTTGCAGGAAGATGCGCCTGAAACGTCGGCCTTGAGTGAAGCCGAAGCGTCGACGGTCACAGAACTTGCACCCTTGGCCTCGACCTTGGCATTGGTTACAGGGAACTCCTCTGCAGTAAGCCTGCTGGCTCCGCCTACCTCAGCGTCGAGCTCTATACCCTGACCTACGAGTTCAGCCTTGCTGGCGCCCTTGACGTCGATGCTGACATCGTCGAGAGTACCGGTGGCGGTGAGCTCGCTGCTTGCAATCACCTCAGCGTCGAAATCGCTGGCGCGGCCGTTGAAAGTGAGCTTGCTGGCTCCTTCGACCTTGGCCTCGAAGTCAGCGAACTCTCCGTCTATGAACACACGGCTGTTGCCGCTGAGCTTGACGGATGCGTCGATGGTTTTGATCTTGAGGGTATTGACGGTGCTGGCTCCCGAGATGGTAGCCCTGAAGTTGTTCATACCGAGTTCGAACTCATCGGTGCAGGTGAGCTTGCAGGCTCCCGACAGGTCGATGAAATTGATCAGAGGGGTACGGACGGTCAACTTGAAGGAGTCCTTCATGATCCTCATCTTGACCGGGAGTTTCTTGAAGCTGACCTTGAGGATTCCAGCCTCGGTGGTAACGGAAAGATAAGGAGCGTATTCTGAGTCAACTTCGACCGTAACGGAGTGACTGTCAGCCTTTATGAGCTGGATGTCGAATTTATTGGAGACCTCGATGCCGTTGAAGGTGAGGTCGTAAGTCTTGGTTACATTGCCGGCGTTCGCCGTCAGACAGAATCCCATAAGGATCGCCAGAATCGTTAATTTTGTTCTCATAGCTGTCTTGTTGATAATAATGACCAAATACTTTGCGAAAGTAGTCAATTTTTTGTAGATTTGCTCAATTACGGCTCCATTATGAGCAAAATTCGTGCTAACATCAATTTGTGAAGAATTATGTATCTATTAGGCTATGATGTCGGCAGCTCTTCGGTCAAGGCTGCACTTGTGAATGCGGAAAGCGGACAGATCGTCGCTTCCGACTTCTTTCCGAAAAATGAGATGAAAATCACTGCCGCAAAGGCAGGATGGGCTGAGCAGAGTCCCGATATGTGGTGGGAGAACCTGAAACTCGCCACAGAAAGCGTCCTGTCTGCTGCCGGAGTTGCAGGCGGCGACATCAAGGCAATAGGCATTTCCTATCAGATGCACGGCCTGGTGCTTGTCGACAAGAACAAGCAAGTGCTGCGTCCTTCCATCATCTGGTGTGACAGCCGCGCCGTGCCTTATGGCGACAAGGCTTTCAAGGCAATTGGCGAAGACAAGGCCCTGAGCCATCTGCTCAACTCTCCCGGCAACTTCACGGCTGCCAAGCTGGCCTGGGTCAAGGAGAACGAGCCCCATATCTACGAGCGCATCGACAAGTTCATGCTGCCCGGCGACTATGTAGCCCTGCGCCTCACCGGAGATGCAGTGACTACCATCGGCGGCCTGTCCGAAGGCATCTTCTGGGATTTCAAGGAAGGCCGTCTGTCGAAAGACGTGATGGATTTCTTCGGCTTCGACGAGAGCATGGTTCCCGAGATCAAGCCGACTATGGGCATCCAGGGCTTCGTGACTTCAGCCGCAGCGAAAGAGCTCAACCTGGCCGAAGGCACTCCGGTCACCTACCGTGCCGGCGACCAGCCCAACAACGCCCTGTCGCTGAATGTGCTCGAGCCCGGAGAGATCGCTTCCACCGCCGGAACTTCCGGTGTTGTGTACGGCGTCCTCGGCAACATCAACTACGACCCGCTTTCGAGAGTCAACACTTTCGCCCACGTCAACCATACGCCCGAGCTCAACCGCCTCGGCGTGCTGCTGTGCATCAACGGCACCGGCATCCTCAATTCCTGGATCAAGCACAACGTGGTTGCCGCCGGCATAAGCTATAACGATATGAACGACATCGCCGCCCAGTCTCCGATCGGATCGCGCGGCGTTTCCATCATCCCGTTCGGCAACGGAGCGGAGCGCATCCTGCAGAACCACAACCGCGGCTGTTCTATCCACGGCGTGAACTTCAACATCAACAAGCAGTGCGACCTCGTGCGAGCCGCACAGGAAGGCATCGTGTTCTCGTTCCAGTACGGAATGGAGATAATGCGCGGAATGGGTATGGACATCAACGTCATCAGGGCCGGCAAGGCCAATATGTTCCTCAGCCCCATTTTCCGCCAGACCCTCGCAGGCGTCAGCGGCGCGGTGATCGAGCTCTATGACACCGACGGAGCCGCCGGAGCGGCCAAAGGCGCCGGCATCGGAGCGGGCATCTACAGGAACAGCAAGGAAGCTTTCGCCTCCCTCAAGAAGCTGGATGTCATCGAGCCTTCGCAGGCTCTGAGCGATCAGTACAGGCAGGCATACGAAACTTGGAAACAATATATCTAACAACTTATAACATCAATTTTTTATTATGGCACAAAAAGAATTCTTCCCCGAGATCGGGAAAATCAAGTTTGAAGGTGTAAACAGCAAGAACCCCCTTTCATTCCGTTACTATGACCCTGAGAAGGTTGTCAACGGCAAGAAGATGAAAGACTGGTTCAAATTCGCTATGGCATGGTGGCACACCCTGTGTGCAGAAGGCGCCGACCAGTTCGGAGGCGGCACAAAGAGCTTCCCCTGGAACGTTGCCAAGGATCCGATGCAGGTTGCAAAGGACAAGGTTGACGCAGGTTTCGAATTCATGCAGAAAATTGGCATCGGTTATTATTGCTTCCACGATGTTGATCTCGTAGCCGAGGCTGACACCGTTGAGCAGTACGAGAAGAATTACAAGGAAATCATCGCCTACCTGAAGAAGAAACAGGAAGAGACCGGCATCAAGCTCCTGTGGTCTACCGCCAACGTATTCGGCCACAAGCGTTATATGAACGGTGCTGCCACCAACCCTGATTTCGACGTCGTTGCACGCGCAGCCGTCCAGATCAAGAACTCCATTGACGCAGCCATCGCCCTCGGCGCTACCTGCTATGTATTCTGGGGCGGCCGCGAAGGCTATATGTCTCTCCTGAACACCGATATGAAACGCGAGAAGGAACACCTCGCAACTATGCTCACCATCGCCCGTGACTACGGCCGCGCAAACGGCTTCAAGGGCACCTTCCTCATCGAGCCGAAACCCATGGAGCCGACCAAGCATCAGTATGACGTCGACACCGAGACCGTTATCGGCTTCCTGAAGGCCCACAACCTTGACAAGGACTTCAAGGTGAACATCGAGGTCAACCACGCTACCCTCGCAGGCCACACCTTCGAGCACGAACTCGCCTGCGCAGTCGACGCCGGAATGCTCGGCAGCATCGACGCTAACCGCGGTGACTACCAGAACGGCTGGGATACCGACCAGTTCCCCATCGACCACTGCGAGCTCACCCAGGCTATGCTTCAGATCATCCGCAACGGCGGCTTCAAGGACGGCGGCACCAACTTCGACGCCAAGACCCGTCGTAACTCTACCGACCTGGAAGACATCTTCATCGCTCATATCGCTGCTATGGACGCAATGGCACACGCTCTCGAAAGCGCCGCTGCAATCCTCAACGAGAGCCCTATCCCTGCAATGGTGAAAGAGCGCTACAGCTCATTCGACAAAGGCATCGGCAAGGACTTCGAGGACGGCAAGCTCACTCTCGAGCAGGTTGTCGCCTACGGTCGCAAGGTCGGCGAGCCCAAGCAGACCAGCGGCAAGCAGGAGCTCTATGAGGCAATCGTAAATATGTACTAACATTACCGTTATGACTGCTACACAGCAAAGCGCAAGCAGAGGATATCTGTTTTTCATAACCATCGTGGCGGTGCTGGGTGGTCTGCTTTTCGGATATGACACAGCCGTCATCTCCGGAGCGGAAAGAGGACTTCAAGCCTTCTTCGAGGGCGCGAAGGACTTCACCTACACCGATTTCCTACACGGTTTCACTTCTTCGAGCGCGCTGATCGGATGTATCATCGGTAGTGCCATCTCAGGTTTGATGGCCGGCCGTCTCGGCCGTAAGAAGAGCCTGTTCATCGCAGGTATCTGCTTCTTCCTGAGTGCCGCCGGTTCCTACAATCCGGAGTTCCTCTTCTTCGAGAAAGGCGTTGCAACCAAGGGTCTCTGGGTTGCATTCAACCTCTACCGCGTGCTCGGCGGTATCGGCGTAGGTATGGCATCCGCCATCTGCCCTATGTACATCGCCGAGGTGGCTCCGGCCAACAAGCGCGGACAGCTCGTGTCCTGGAACCAGTTCGCGATCATCTTCGGTCAGCTGGTCGTTTACTTCGTGAACTTCCTGATCATCCAGTCGCACAAGAACGACCCCGCAGTCGTAGAGTGGACCAACCAGGTCGGCTGGCGTCTGATGTTCGGTTCAGAGTGCGTTCCGGCAGGTCTCTTCACCCTGCTGATCCTGCTCGTGCCTGAGACTCCCCGTTATCTGGTGATGTCAGGTCAGGACAACAAGGCCCTCGACGTGCTTACCCGCATCAACGGCTCTACAGTCGCCCAGCAGATTCTCACCGACATCAAGAACACCGTCGTAGAGAAGAAGGAGAAACTCTTCGCCTATGGCGTGCTTGTCATCTTCATCGGCTGTATGCTCAGCGTCTTCCAACAGTTCGTGGGTATCAACGCCGTGCTGTACTTCGCACCGCGAATCTTCGATTCGATGGGTATGGGCGATCCTATGACCCAGACAGTGCTGATGGGTATCGTGAACATCAGTTTCACCCTGGTAGCCATCTTCACCGTCGAGAAGCTCGGCCGCAAGCCGCTGCTGATCACCGGCTCCCTGGGCATGGCCCTGGGCGCCCTCGGTGTGGCCCTGGCGGACGCGGTCCCGGGCGTGCCCGGTATCGTGGGCGTGCTCAGCATCATGATCTACTCCGCTTCCTTCATGTTCAGCTGGGGTCCGATCTGCTGGGTGCT
>JAGCFF010000140.1 GCA_017650285.1 Bacteroidales bacterium | reverse complement strand
CAGCAGCACATCACTCCGGCTACCGTCCGTCTCAGCATCGGCACGGAGCACATCGATGACATCATCGAGGATCTGGAGCAGGCGCTCGCGAAGATCTGACGCACGCTGCATAATATAAACAGCAAGGCCTTCCGTAAGTGGCGGAGGGGTGTTGCGCAAAGGACTATCTTATCTAGTCCTCTAGCAACAGCCCCGTAGCCCAGGAAGGCCTTGCTGGCTGTATGATAACCGTTGTCCTACTTCTCTGCGTAGAGTCCGATGAGGGTGCCGGTGAAGCCGCCGGCGTTCAGGGTGGTGAGGAACTGAGCGTCCACGCCGTCGATGATCTTGGTCCAGTTCTTTCCGTTCGGAGCGAACCAGAAACCGAAGGTGTCGCCGTCAGAAGTGACCTTCAGGTCGACGAACTTGAAGCTGCCGAGCGGAGCCGAAGCCAGTTCGGTGCTTGCGTCTTCCATAGTCGGCCTCTGGCCGGGAACGCGTACCATCCTTGTCTCGACCTTCACGACAGAAACCTTGCCCTGGCTCACCTTGAGGAAGTACTGGTGGCTCTCATCCTTGAAGAGAAGCATACCTGCAGCCTCGGTCTCGCCTGCGGGATTGAAATACAGACGGCTTGAAGCGGTGAACTTGTGGTGGTGCATCCTGCGCAGCACGATCGAAGGAGTGTGGGGCTGGGTGGCCTTGCTTTCGGATAGCGTCAGCTCAAGATAGCCCGGTTTGTCAGTGAGAGAATAATGATCCTTCGCGGGACCGCGGAGAAGCAGCCAGGCGGGATCCAGCTCGGGAGACGAGAAGTCGTCTGTGAACGAGAAGTTGCCGAAGGTAACCTTGTCACCGCGCTTCACGCCTTCGTGCCTTACGATCAGGGGAACAGCCTCGCCGTTGGGAAGGATGACCGGCCATTTGTCGGCAGTCCAGGTTACGGGCAGCATATGGGTCTCGCGGCCGAGGTTCTCTGCGTCATTGCGGTAAGGGCGGTCGGCAAGGAACACTGCCCACCACTGTCCGTTGGGATCCTGCACCATATCGGCGTGACCCGCGCAGATGATGGGATTGGGCCTTGCGGGATCCAGACCTACCTGGGTGAGGATGGGATTACCTTCGTATGAGACGAAGGGACCGAACGGAGATGCACCCTTGAAGATGACCTCGGAGTGCTTCTCGTTGATGTTGGTGCCGCCCTCGGCGCACATCAGGTAGTAGGTGCCGTCGATCTTGTAGAGGTGCGGACCTTCGATCCAAATGGGCTCCTGCTCGGGACGCGAGCCTTTGTTGATGATGATCTTGCGCTCGCCTATGGTGCGGTCGCTGGCCACGTCGAACTCGATGCAGCGGATGGTCCTGTGGCCGCTGTAGTCAGCCTTGCCGTCAGGAGCGTCGTCGTTGTTGACGATGTATGCACGTCCGTCCTCGTCGAAGAAGAACGACGGGTCGATGCCCTTGACTTCCGGCAGGTAGATGGGATCCGACCAGTCACCCCACGGGTCCTGGGTCTTCACGAAGAAGTTGCCCGCTCCCACGTCGGTGGTGATCATATAGTAAGTCTTGTTGTGGGGATTGTACTTGATGTCAGGAGCGTAGATTCCACCGCTGACACGCTGTCCGTCGAGACGGGGCAGATGCTCGGGACGGTCAAGGACGTTGCCTATCTGCTCCCAGTTGACGAGGTCGCGGCTGTGGAAGATAGGAACTCCGGGGAAGAACGAGAAGGTCGATGTAACGATGAAGTAATCTCCCTGTCCGTTGCTGCACATACTGGGGTCAGAATACCAGCCCGCCAGGATGGGGTTGTAGACATAGTCGTCTCCGGGAAGCGGATTCTGCGCATAGAAATCGTCGCATCCTTCATAGGAGTAATTGTCGAAAAGGACGGTGCCCTGGGGAACGTCCACCGAGCAGGCTGCTGCCAGGAGACCTGCAACAAGAACAATCAGTGTTTTTTTCATATTGATGAGTTTATATAGTTTCCGGATTTATGATCTACATCTTTACAAAGATATTTTATCTTTTTGAATTTGGTATCTTTGTCTTCTGCAAACCCTTCGATCTGATATGGAAGAACCCGTACTCAACGCCCACAACAAGGAGGAACACCGCCCCAGCCACAGCTGCGAGCACATCCTCAACCGCACTATGGTCGATATGTTCGGCTGTCCGCGAAGCCGCAACGCCCACGTGGAGAAGAAGAAATCGAAATGCGACTATCTGCTGGACGCCTGCCCCACCCCTGAACAGGTGGCAGCCATAGAAGCCAAGGTCAACGAAGTCATCGCCCGCAACCTTCCCGTAAAGATAGCTTTCCTGCCCCGCGAGGAGGCCGCCGCGCTGGTGGATCTCAGCAAGCTGCCCGAGGACGCTTCCGAGACCCTGCGCATCGTGAGCATCGGCGACTATGACGACTGCGCCTGCATCGGGGCCCACGTCGAGAACACTTCGCAGATCGGCACGTTCAAGATAATCAGCCACGACTTCAACGACGGAGTGTGGAGGGTGAGATGGAAAGTAATACCCGACGGACAATAGACCAATGAAAAAGTTATTAGCCACAGCTGCAGCCGTCCTGCTTCTCTGCACCGCGGCCCTTGCACAGAACTACAACGCCCTCGACGAGGTGAAGGCCGACCGTCTCAAGGCTGCCGGAATGGAAGGAGCCTACCGCTTCGAGAATTACAGCCTTACTCCCGCACCAAAAGGATACAGGCCCTTCTACATAAGTCACTACGGCCGCCACGGCAGCCGCTACGCCTGGACATCGAGAGCATACACAGCTGTGGGCAACACCCTTTCCGAGGCCAAGGAAGCCGGCAACCTCACAGCGTTCGGCGAGTCATTCCTCCAGCGTTACGTCGACTTCTGCGACGTGGCCATAGCCAATACCGGAGACCTGGTGGATCTCGGAGCGGAACAGCACACCCGCCTGGCCGCCGAGATGGCCCGCAACTTCCCCAGGGTGTTCGCCGCCGGCAAAAGAGTCGATGCTCTGTCTTCGACTTCAGGCCGATGCATAGCAAGTATGGCAGCCTTCACCACAAGCCTTCAGAAGCAGTTCCCGAAGCTCGACATACACGTGAAGTCGAACCATCTCGGAATGGGCATCGTAGCTCCTCCGGAGGCCCCCAAGGGTTATGTACGCCACTTCGCCGGGGAAGATCCCGACAGTCTGCAGCGCGAGAAGCTAGGCCAGTTCATCCTCCGCAAGGTGGATACTGACGGCATAATGGGCCATATCTTCAAGGACCCCTCGACAGTAAAGGTCACAGGCGGAACCACCGACTTCCTCTACTACCTCTATATGTTCATGGGCAACTATCCGAACTACAGCGACCCCGCACTCTTCGCAGACGTGCTGACCGACGATCAGTTCGCCCAGCTGTGGGAGACCTACAACTACAGCTCCTACCTTACCGACATAACGGAGAGGTATTCGATGATCCCTCTGCTGGAGGACATCGTCAGCAAGGCTGACATCGCCATAGTGAACCACGACACCGCCGCCGACCTGCGCTTCGGACACGACTACGTCCTGGAGGCTTTCATCGCCCTGCTGAACCTCGACGGCTTCGGCACCACTCCCAAGTCTGCCGACGAAGTGAAATACTGGTTCCAGAGCTACCGCATATGCAAGGCCACCAACCTGCAGTTCGTTTTCTACGGTTCCCGCAGCGGAGACAGGGGCATCCTCTTCAAGATCCTCTGGAACGGCAAGGAAGCCACCATTCCTGCCCTGGAGCCCGTATCCGGCCCCTATTACCGCTGGGATGACTTCCGCAGCTATGCCCTGCGCATAATGGAAGAGCATCCGCAAATCGACTGACAATAAACAAACCCCGAATATGAAAAGAATCGTTATCCTCCTCGCCGCCCTTATGCTCTCATCAGCCGTTTTCGGCCAGAGAGTCGACGGTTACGGCATTCCCGTCAACAACATCGACATCCAGGTTTCAGACGCCACAGGAGAGACCTTCGTCTCAGCCTTCGCCGTAGCGTTCGCAGCGTCTGCAAGCGCCATATTCAAACAAGATCCCAACTTAGAGATGACCGGATGGATTCCGTTCTTGTCCGCCGGCTATGAATATCACTTTGCCGACACGAGATGGAATGTCGGAGGCGAAGCGGGATACTGGCATATAGGCGCACGCACGAAAGACACCGGCGTCGTAAGCCACAACCACCTTGCAGTCATCGCCGCCACCGGCAAGATATACTACAAGCCCCGTGGCATCTGCAAGCTCTATGGAGGCGTCAACCTTGGTCTCGGCGTAATCAGCTCCTCTGAGGATCCCCTCTTCCCTGCCTTCCAGGTCAACCCCATCGGAATGCGCCTGGGCAATGAGCGGGTCGCCTTCCTGCTCGAACTTGGCGTAGGCTACCGCGGCATCGTCCAGGCCGGAGTCACCTTCGGGCTGTAGAAACACAAAAGAGCCGGGCTTCGCAGTCCGGCTCTTATTGTATCAGTAACGCTCGAATCACATATGCTCCTCGAGCTGATGGCGGTCGTGCTTGTAGGCTTTCCTCTTGTGCTGGTTCCAGGTGCCGTAGATTTCAGATACACGGCCTGAGGTCATGAACACGGGGATGTCCTCCACGCGGATCTTCTCCATAAGCTTGGCGAACTCCTCGTTGGTGAGGATGGCCTCGAGTTCCACCTTCTTCTCGTTGGAATAGCCGCCGGTCACTTCGTAGAGGGTAACGCCGCGCACAAGTTCGTGAACGATGAACTCCTGAAGCTCCTGATAGCGGGGAGTGATGATGCACACGCGCTTGCGGGCGTTGAGGCCTGCAGTGAAGTGGTCCACCATCATACCGTTGATCCAGGTGCCGATGAAGCCCATCAACACAAGGTAAAGCGAATTGCCGGGGACTGCGAAGGCAGAGCAGCAGATTATCGCTCCGGCCACGGTCACGGACGTTCCGATATCGATGTGGGCGTACTTGTTCACAATCTTGGCGATGATGTCAAGGCCTCCCGTCGACGCGTTTATCCTGAACAGTATGGCCTGCGAGAGGCTCAGGATCAGCACGAAGCAGAACAGGTAGAACCAGTAGTCGATGTCGCCTCCGGCCCAGTCGAACAGTCTGCCCGGATCGATGCCGAACTTCTTGTCGATGGCCTCGAAAAGCCACAGCCAGGGAGACAGCACCAGCGCTGTATATACGGTCTTGGCGCCGAATTCCTTTCCTATGAGGATGAAGGCCAGCACCAGAAGGATCAGGTTGATGACGAACGTGAGAGCCGAAACCGGAATACCGGTGATCCTGTAGATCACTATGGAAAGACCTGAAATGGAACCGACAATCAGTTTGCTGGGCTGAAGGAAATAGTGCACGGCAATCGCAGCCACCATCATGCCGAAAGTCATGATGAGGAACTCCTTGAAGAACTTGCCGCTCTTGAAATATTCCTTCGTCTTAGCGTCCATATCAGAAAGCCACGCTCAGGCCTGCGCTTCCGTAATAAAGCAAGTCTTGGTAGAGGGGAGAATAGCCGAAGCCGGCCTTGATGGGCAACGACAGCCAGTCGGTGAGTTCGAAAGTATAGCCGGCCTCGAGCATCATATTGTTGATGGCAAAGCCGCCCTCGTTATCATAGTAAGGAGAAGCGTGGGTCAGCGCACCGAAGGTGGCCTGCACTTCGAAGTTGCCGATGCTGTAGGGCACGGCCAGTTCCAGGTACTGTGAGAAGTTGTGCTTGGTCTCAGCCCAGTTCAGGTCATCGCCGTAGAGGGCGGTATAGAGAGTCAGCGAAGCCGGAACCACACCCGGGAGGGCATAGCCGATGCCGAGCTCACCCATATCGCCGAAATAGTTGTTGTACTCCAGGTGGAAACCGTGGGTCTCGGCGTAGAAAGTGAACTGATATTCTGAATAGTGGTCGGTAGGTTTCTCGCCGCCTACGATGGGTTTGGCGTGGAATGACTGATAGGTCCAGAAATAAGCTTCAGCGTAGAAATTCTCATCAGCGCTGGTGAAGTTCAGACCGATGTCGAAAGAAGCACCGGGGCCACCTACGGGGTCGTTCTTCATACCCCTCCATATGTATTCGCTCATAAACTCCTTGTCGGCCATGAAACCGAGAGTCTGGGCAGAGAGACCGTTTGCAAAACCGAGCAGGGCTACGGCTACGATAATAATCCTTTTCATCTTATCTTCTGTTTTTGCTGCCTTTACGGCGGGATTTGTTCTTTCTTGATTTGATTACAGACCATACTACGAGAGCGGCGATGACTACTGCCAGAAGCACGAGGATGGTACCATTGAGGTTGTCACCCTTGACCCTTGACCACATCTTAAGGAGCTTCTCGGTATCCTGGTCGGTATCGTGCATTATCACGCACTTCTCCATATCCTTTGCGTCAGGATAGAAAATCGGATTGAGGAGGACGGAGTCAGCCTCGGGACCGAAGAAATACGAAGCGTCGACAATTTCGGCGTAGCGTGAATCCTGGGCCAGTTCGATCTGGCTTTCGAGTACTTCAGGCGTTCCGATGACGCTCACGTAGCCGATAACGTCCATGTTGCGTATGGCGTTCTCGCTCATACACATATAGTTGATGAAGTAGTTGGCGGCCTTGGTGTTGACTGCATACTTGGGAATGATCCAGCCGTCGAAGAAGCAGTTGCTGCCTTCTTCGGGGATGACATAGTTCAGTTTCACGTCGACATCGACAGCCTCGTTGATGGCCCACATTGCGTCGCCCGACCAGGTCCAGTTGACCCAGGCTTTCTCCTGTGTCATCATCTCCTTGCCGAAGTCAGCCTCCCAGCCGGAAACGTTCTTCTTGGCTTCGAGAAGCAGTTCCTCGACCTTGGCGATCGACTCGTCGCTGACATCGTACATAAGCTTCTTGGGATCCACGGTGCCGTTGGCGATACCTTCACGGTTGATGTAGATAAGCAGCGGGCTGTAGACATCCCTGAAGGCATCCTTCATAAAGAGCTTCTGCTCGAACTTGGGATTGAGGATGGCGCTCCACGAAGAAACCTCCGAACGGTCCACATACTTCTCGTTGTACATAAAGCCGACGGTTCCCCACATATAGCCGACAGAATAGTCGTTCGCATTCTTGCCCGGGGTGTTCATCTCGTTGAACTTCTCGATCACGTAAGGGGCGACGTTTGCGGTGTAGTCAGGAACGGAACCGTAGTTGCGGTCGAGCGGAAGTGCAAGGCCGTGGTTGATCATCCTCTCTATGATATAGTCGGAAGGGCACACGAGGTCATAGTCGGCCTCTCCCCTTTCGATCTTTGCAAGCATCACTTCGTTGATGTCGAACACCTGGTAAATAATCTCCACCTTCTCCCCGGTCTGCTCGTAATACCACTCCTCGAACTCGTCGATGAGGTCTTCGTCGATGTAATCAGACCAGTTGTAGATTTTCAGCTGATGGGCCCTGTCAACGGACTGTCCGCCGGAGCACGCCCACAACATCATCGCGCACGCGAAGCAGAGCGCAATGTTCAATAGTTTTTTCATTTCAGAGAATTAGATTGATTAGTTTTTTTAGCACGCAGATTCATGAAGATGAGGACTGCCAGGATCACTGCGAACATAATGGTGATCATAGGACGCAGCTCGGGTGTGAGTCCTCCCTTGCGGGAATCGGCATATATGTAGGTTGAGAGCGTCTGCAGGCCGTTGGTGCCGACATTGAAGACACTCACTTCGAAATCGTCTACGGAAAGGATGAATGACAGCAGGAAGCCGCTCACCATACCGCTGCGGATCTGGGGGATGATGACTTTCCAGAGGGCCTGCGACGGCGTGGCACCGAGGTCGAGGGCAGCCTCGAAAGTATTGGGATTCATCTGCTTGAGACGCGGCATCACACTGAGCACCACATACGGGGTGCAGAAAGTGATGTGGCAGAGCGTCAGGGTCACGTAGCCCTGGGTCACTCCCATACTGACGAACAGCAGGAAGAGCGAAACGCCGGTGATGATGTCCGCATTGAGGATCGGGACATTGTTCAGGGTGTTCATCGCAGCCTTGAAACGCTTGTTGCGCAAGTTGAAGATGCCGATGGCCGAAACCGTTCCGAGAAAAGTCGCTACGGTGGCTGCCACGAGACCGATGATGAGGGTGTTGAGGGCAGCGCTCATAAGCGCTTCGTGGGCTCCGTTGGTGAACAGCGAACGGTAGAGTCCGGTAGAGAAACCGGTCCAGTTGCCGAGCACCTTGGCCTCGGTGAACGAGAACACGCCGATGATGATCATCGGAGCATAGAGCATCACGAGCAGTATCCAGATATAGGCTTTTGCAAAGAATCTCTTCATCACACAAGTCCTCCGGCTACTGATTCTTCCTTATCATCGTTGAACAGGTTGGTCACGACGATCAGGATCAACATGATGAGAGAAAGCAGGGCGCCATAGTTCCACATACCGTTGTTGATGTTCTCCTGGATTATGGTACCGAAAAGCTTGATGTTGTTCATCGTGAGCAGCTCCGCGATGGCGAAGGTGGAGATCGTAGGCATGAATACCATCATTATGCCGCTGACCACTCCGGGCATCGAGAGAGGAAGCGTCACCTTGGCGAACACTGTCCTGTTGTCAGCTCCGAGGTCCTGCGCCGCCTCGATATAGCTCTTGTCGAGCTTCTGGAGCACGGTGTAGATAGGCAGGATCATGAACGGCAGGTAGTTGTACACCATACCGAAGATGAGCGTCGCCTGCCCCAGCGGGACTTTCAGGAAGCCGAAGAGGGCCACGGTTGCAAGGGTGCGCATCAGCGCGTTGATGAACATCGGTATCAGGAACAGCGCGACCATCACGGACGAGCTGTTGAACTTCGAATTGCTCAGGATGTATGCTGCGGGATAGCCCAGCAGTATGCATATGATAGTGGTGATGAGGGCTATTCCGATCGAGTAGAGCAGCGTGTTGACCGACTCGCGCTCGTTGATGAACGTCCTCACGTTTTCGAAAGTGAAATTACCCTGGGGGTCACGGAATGCATAGAACACTACCAGGACCAGGGGAAGCACTATGAACACCAGCATGAAGATCAGGTAAGGAATGCTCCAGCTGCTGCGACGGCCAAAAAACTGTTTGATTTTTCCCATCTGCTATTATTTCTCAGCTTTCCTTATGCGTATGTCTTCAGGTAATATCTTGATGCCGACGAGGTCGCGCTCGTCCCATACGTCATCGGTAGCTACATAGACGTTGTCGCGGTCCTCGGTCATAACGGTCAGGAAGTAGTGGTCGCCCTTGTAGAGGATGAAGCGGACGTCACCCACCAGCTCTGCGTTGTCGATGTCGTCGAGCAGGTCAACCTTGTCGAAATCGACATCCACAAGGACGTCGACCTTCTCGCCCTGCCAGAGTGCCTGGGGCAGGCATTCGAACTCGATGCCCAGCATCTCTACGTGGGTCTCGTCGACCAGCTTGCCCTCGAAGGTGTTGCAGGTGCGCTCCTTCTTCATGACCTGGATGTCCTGGGCCTTGATGATCATAGCCACCTTCATTCCGGCCTCGAAGGGATTGTAGTCCTGTACCACTATCTCATAGCCTTCGTCGGTAATGACGGTTATCTCGTAGTGGATGCCCTGGAAGATGCAGGACTGGACCGTTCCCTCGAACTGACCGGCCTTGTTGGGAGCTTCCATCAGATAGATGTCCTCCGGACGGATGACCACGTCGACGGGATTGTTCTCGCCGAAGCCTTCGTCCACACAGTCGAATTCGTGGCCGAGGAAGCTGACCCTGCGGTCGCGGACCATCATACCGTCGAGGATGTTGCTCTCGCCGATGAAGTCAGCCACGAACGCGTTGACAGGTTCGTTGTATATGTCGATCGGAGAGCCGGCCTGCTGGATCACGCCGTCGTTCATCACGACGATGGTGTCGCTCAGGGTCAGGGCCTCTTCCTGATCGTGGGTCACATACAGGAATGTTACACCCAGCTTCTCGTGGATCTCCTTGAGCTCGATCTGCATATCCTTGCGCATCTTGTGGTCAAGGGCAGAGAGCGGCTCGTCAAGCAGAAGCACTTCGGGCGAATTGATAAGGGCACGGGCAATAGCCACACGCTGCTGCTGTCCGCCGGAGAGCGACTCTACGTCGCGCCACTCGTAGTCGGTCATATTGACCATCTTGAGGGCCTTGCGGACACGCTGCTCGATCTCGTCTTCCGGAACCTTGTTGAGCTTAAGGCCGAAAGCGACGTTGTCGTAGACGTTGAGATGAGGAAAAAGCGCGTAGCGCTGGAAAAC
Source organism: Bacteroidales bacterium (assembly GCA_017650285.1). GTDB lineage: Bacteria > Bacteroidota > Bacteroidia > Bacteroidales > UBA932 > Equibacterium. The sequence goes on along the minus strand of JAGCFF010000140.1, from coordinate 3,577 downwards.
AGTGTTTACTGGGCGTTTGTAAGGCGGGATCGAGTTCATCTGCTCTCCGCCTATCTCTACCGTACCTTCGTCCGGGGTCACGAAACCTGCAAGTATTCTAAGAAGCGTTGTCTTGCCACAACCGGACGGACCGAGAATGGTGATGAATTCACCTTTCTTAACGTGCAAATTGACATCATTCAGAACTTGTTTGTCTCCGAACCACTTAGAGATATGGTTCAGACTGATGATGAAATTTGAGTCTTTCATTTAGGCAGCGTTATGATGGGTATGGTATAATAAAAAATGTATTTATATTTTGCGTCGCAAAGATTGTAAAAAAAAAAGTAAAATACACAATTAATCAGATATCTTTGCCGTATGAGAAGCATCAAGTCTTATCTTGTCCTGGCCCTGGACGGCCTGCTTATGGGAGCGGCCAATGTCATTCCGGGGGTTTCGGGAGGCACTATCGCCTTTTTGACAGGCATTTACAAGGAGCTGGTGGATTCCCTGAAATCCATCGACGGCACTGCTGTAAAACTGTTCTTCAAAGGCAGGTTCAAGGAATTCTGGAAAACTGTCAACGGCAATTTCCTGCTTGCGGTCTTTGCTGGTGTCGTCATAAGCATCTTTTCGCTTGCGAAGATAATGCAGTATCTGCTGGAGAGCCATCCTGTCCAGGTGTGGTCTTTCTTCTTCGGACTGATACTGGTGTCGACCGCATTCATTATGAAGGATCTCGGGAAGTTCAGCTTCAGGAACGCCCTATGCTTCCTGATCGGAGCCGGCCTGGGCGTATTCATCTGCATCGCCACCCCCGCCACGACTCCCGACGGCCTGCCGTTCATCTTCCTCTGCGGAGCCATCACCTTCTGCACGATGATCCTCCCCGGCATATCCGGCAGCTTCATACTGCTGCTCCTCGGCAAATATGCGTTCATGCTCGATGCCGTCACCGAGTTCAGGATAGTCATCCTGCTGGTCTTCGCCGCAGGCGCGGTGGTCGGACTGCTGTGCTTCTCGCACTTCCTGTCCTGGCTGCTCAAGAGATACTATGTGCCCACCCTGAGCATACTCTGCGGCCTTATGTGCGGTTCACTGCTCAAGGTATGGCCCTGGAAAGAGACCCTTGCCGCTGGCACTGACCGTCCCCTGCTGCCCGGACAATATGCAGGCGACCCGCAACTTGCATCCGCGATAATATGGATGCTCGTCGGGGCCGCACTTGTCGCAGCCATCAATCTGGCTGCCGCAAAATCCCAGAAGGAAAAGGATTAGAGGCGGAATTGCTCCACCCAGAGGTCAAAGCTCGAAATACTGCTCTGGCTCCAGCAGCCTCCCATCGCATATTCGACGGGGCGGCCTGACTTGGTCTTGAAGATTGCAATTGCGTGGTCCTGGGGACCGTCGAATGTGAAATCCCTTGTCATAGGCATTACGAAGCCGACTCCGATGTTGCCTTCCGAAGCGATGCTTTCCCAGGCTGCGATGTAATCTTCGCCGGTTTCATATTTTTCGACTCCGCGCTTTGCGAAACCGATCGCCACGGTTATGTCCTGACCGTTTCGGATGTCATAGATATCCTTGACCTTGAAGGTGTATGCAGGCTCGCGGAGGGTGATGGTACGGGTAAGGCTCACGCTGTCCTGGCCTACCGTCCACTTGGGATAATGCAGGGTAAAGATCACGTGTGTGGGAGTCTGCTCGACGATTTCGAATGAGTCGAAGTTCTCGTGGGGGAAAACGAGCGAATCGTTCACCAGGAGAGCAGAACCTCCGTCGTTCATGCTCGCTGCCAGAGCCGCCTTGCGGTCCTTGAGTATGACTTCCTTCTTGTCCATTGTCTTGAGTATTGCTTCAACGCCGTCTGTAACGACGGGGTTGCCGGCGCCCGGAAGCCTGAAGCATACGACTGAGTTCTGGAATATGCAGTCTCCGTTCTGGTCGATTTCAACGGATACTGCGTCTTTTTTCTGGCAGGCGGCTGCTGCGGCCACCATTATGAGCATCAAGAAGATTTTTTTCATTTTGTGTGTTGTTATAATAATAGTTGGTTCCGCCTTGCCACAATTATCGTTCCGAAAGCGAAAGGCGGGTGGTTTTTGCTTTGTTGCGGCGCTTGTAGCTGTAGATGCAGAAGAAGGTCATCGCAGTGGCCGCCACTGCACCGGCTGCGATATAGCCGACGGTCGGGTTCAGGTCCAGTCCTCCGTTGATGTGGGGTGCCATCAGGAAGTACGACACGCAGACATATGTCAGGAAGGTCGCCGGAATCGAGAAGAACAGATGCTTGAGGCTCTTCGACAGGAATTTGGCGAAGGTCCAGAGCATCACGGTCGCTACCACCTGGTTGCAGATTCCGACATAGTTCCAGAGCACGCTGAAGTCTGCCATGCACAATATGGCAGCCACGACGAACACGGGCAGAGCCATCATCAGACGGTTGCGGACAGGCGTCTGGTTGACTCTCATCACGTCTCCGAGCATCAGCCTGAGGCTGCGGAAAGCGGTGTCGCCGGAGGTTATCGGGCATATCACCACTCCGAGGATGGCTATCACGGCACCTACCTTGCCCAGCCAGTCGTTGCAGAGGGCATTGACTATGATGGCAGGCGTGTTGCCGTCAGCTGCGGCGGCGTTCAGTCCTTCAGGACCGCCGAAGTAGTTGATGGCAGCCGTAGCCCATATCATCGCTACTATGCCTTCGGTGATCATCGCACCGTAGAACACCGTCCGGCCGTGCTTCTCGTTCTGGATGCAGCGGGCCATCATAGGTGACTGGGTGGAATGGAAGCCGGATATGGCTCCGCAGGATATCACCACGAACATCATCGGGAAGAGTATGAACTTGTCTGGCTGGGAGTGGAAATTGCGGAACGAGTCTGCAGAAAGCTCCAGCATCGGCAGGTTGCCTCCCGCGTGCCTTACGATCATCGCACCGCCGACAGCAAGCGCCATAAAGAGCAGCAGCAGGCCGAAGATGGGATAGATCTTGCCGATTATCTTGTTGATGGGAAGCAGCGTCGCCAGGATGTAATATGCGAATATCACGAGCACCCAGAACAGCTTGCTCACCGGGAGCATGCTGTTGAGCAGGTCGGCTGGTCCGGTTACGAACGAGCAGCCCACGCAGATGAGGGTGAATGCCAGGAACACGTTCATGAACTTGCGGGCTCCGTGGCCGAGGTACTGGCCGACGATGACTGGCATGCTGCGGCCGTTGGCCCTGATGGACATCATTCCGCTGAAGTAGTCGTGGGCGGCTCCCATAAACACGCAGCCTAGGGTGATCCAGAGGTAGGCCATCGGGCCATAGGCGGCTCCGAGGATGGCTCCGAAGATGGGGCCGAGACCTGCGATGTTCAGGAACTGGATGATATAGACCCTCCAAGTCTTCATGGGTTCGTAGTCGACGCCGTCACGCATACGGTAGCAGGGTGTCGGACGGGAAGGATCAGCGCGGAAGAGTTTCTTTTCTACGAATCTGCCGTAAGTGAAGAACCCGGCAATCAGGAATGTGATGCAACAGAGAAAGGTAATCATTGCAGTCGTATATCGGCCGCAAATTTGAACATTTTTACGCTAAAATGCAATT
>JAGCFF010000139.1 GCA_017650285.1 Bacteroidales bacterium | reverse complement strand
GTTGAGTCCGCGGAATCTCAGGTTGTCGTCCTCGATGAGGCTCCACTGCCTGCGGGCGTGCTTGTATGACCAGCCGTTGCCCTCTCTCGGGAAATCTATCCATTCGGGCTGACCGAACTCGTTGCCCATAAAGGTGAGGTAGCCGTTGCCGGCCGTTGCCAGGGTCACGAGCCTTATCATCTTGTGCAGGGCTATGCCGCGGTCCACTGTCAGATTGGTGGACTGCTTGTCCATCGAGTAGTACATCTCCTTGTCGATGAGGCGGAAAATGATGGTCTTGTCACCCACCAGGGCCTGGTCGTGGCACTCGGCGTAGCTGATGGTCTTCTCGTCGGCGCGCTTGTTGGTCAGTTCATACCACAGGCCTCCCATACTCCAGTCCCAGTCGCTGCGTTCCTTGATCCATTTGATCCACATATCGGGGACTCCCATGCTCATCCTGTATCCGAAGCCCACGCCACCCTTCTCGATGGGGGCGGCCAGGCCTGCCATTCCGGACATATCCTCGGCGATGGTGATGGCGTTCTTGAAGATGTCCCTGACAATGATGTTGGCAAGGGCCAGGTAGGTCACGGCGTCTTCGTCCACTCCGCCGTCGAAGTAGCTGCCGTAGCCGCTGAAGTCACGGCCGAGGCCGTGGTCGAAGTAGAGCATACTGGTGACTCCGTCGAAGCGGAAACCGTCGAGGCGGTATTCCTCCATCCAGAACTTGCAGTTGGACAGGAGGAAGTAGCGGGTCTCGCTCTTTCCGTAGTCGAAGCAGCGACTGTTCCAGGCAGGGTGCTCGCCCTTGGGACCGTCGTGGAAATAGGTGGTCAGCGAACCGTCGAGGCGGCTGAGGCCTTCGACCTCGTTCTTCACGGCGTGGGAATGCACCAGGTCCATAATGACGGCGATGCCGTTCCTGTGGGCTTCGTCCACCAGCTTCTTGAAATCTTCCGGAGTGCCGAAGCGGCTGCTCAGGGCGAAGAAGTTCGACACCTGGTATCCGAACGAGCCGTAGTAGGGGTGTTCCTGCAGCGCCATTATCTGGATAGTGTTGTATCCCAGTTCTATGATGTGCGGCAGGACGTTGCGGCGGAATTCGTCGAAAGTCGAGACCTTCTCCTCCTCGGAGCTCATTCCTATATGGACCTCGTAGATGAGGGGATTGTCGATCCTGACGTGCCTGCGATGTTTCCAGACATAGGGCTTGGCAGGATCCCATACCTCGGCGGCGAAGATCTTCGTCTCCGGATCCTGGACGCATCTGTATGCATAGGCGGGAAGCCTTTCCCCGCCGCCTCCTGGCCATTCGACGAACCATTTGAACTTGTCGCCGTGATGCAGTTCGTCCACCGGAACCAGCAGCTCCCAGTTGCCGCCGCCGATAGGCTTCATCTCGTACTCTGGACTCTTGCGCCAGTTGTTGAAGTCGCCGGTGACATAGATCCGGTTGGCGTTGGGCGCCCACTCGCGGAAAGCCCAGTGACTGCCTTCCTTGTGGAGGCCGTAGAACAGGTGGTTGTTGACTGCGTCGTGCAGGGTGGCGTGGTCACCCCTGATCTTTTCGCAGGCGGCCACGATCCTGTCGTGCCTGGCGTCGATGGCTTCGCTGAAGGGCTTCAGCCACTGGTCGGCATCGTAAATCTTTTTAATCTTCCTGGCCATTGATTATCTTGTTTATGTCGTCTTCGCTCTTCTTGAGGCATTCCTTGCAGTAACGGGCCAGGTCGCTGGCCTTCTTGACGTCGTCGGTGAGCGTGGTGAGGTCGCGCTTGGGATCCTCTATGCTCTCGACGAGTTTCTGCAGTTCCTCAAGGGCCTGCTTGTAGGTCATTTTATCTTTCATCGTTATGACGTTTTTACATTTTTCACTTCACAGTCGGCCTTGCCGTCCTTCAGGACCACGGTGATGCTGTCACCGGCGGCAAGGTCTGCGGCAGAGGTAACTTTCTGCCCTTTTTTCACGGGAATGGCAAAGCCCTTTTCGAGGATGCTCATAGGGTTGAGGGCTGACAGCCTCAACTCCAGCATCTGGATCCTGTGGCTTTCGGCCTGAAGCTTTCCTGCCGCCGAATTGCCGGCCCGCACGAGCAGCATATCTATCCGGTTGCGGGCTGTGTGCAGCTCGGAGAGTATCCCTGTGGCAGCTCTGGACAGCAGCATCTCCACTATGCGCTTTTCCCGCTGAAGGCGCATCATCACGCTGTTGGCCGCCCTGCCCAGCAGCCTGTCGACTGCGGTCGAGGCTTCGGCTCTCTTGCCTTTCAGGGCCATCAGCATCCTTGTGGCCAGGGAGTCGACCTGCTGCTCTTCGGCGGCGAAGATGTCCACGAAGAAATCGGCCAGCGCCGTGGGGGTCTTGAGGTAGGTATGAGCCACAAGATCCGCGACGTGGCAGTCCCTTTCGTGACCGATGGCGGTCAGGACGGGGAGGGGATACTGGGCAATGTTGACGGCCAGGTCATAGTCGTCGAAGCAGGCCAGGTCGAAGTTGCTGCCTCCGCCCCTTATGATGAGGACTGCGTCGAAGTCGGAGCTGCGGGCTGCAATCCTGTCCAGGGCTGCGATGATGCCTGCAGGAGCGTCAGCACCCTGCATCGGGGCGACGAACAGTTCGGTGCTGAAGCGGTATCCTAACCCGTTGTCGTGCAGATGGTGCATAAAGTCGCCGTAGCCTGCGGCAGTCTCGGCCGATATTATCGCAAAGCGTCTGGGCAGGTCCGGAAGGGAGAGGGTGCGGTTCATATCCAGCATGCCTTCCTTCTCCAGGCGGTCGAGGATCTTCTGCCTCTCGAGGGCGGTGCTGCCTATGGTGTAGCTGGGGTCCAGGTCCGTCACTATGAGGGAGAGGCCGTAGATCAGGGAATACTGCACCCTGACCAGCAGGAGAACCTTCATTCCGGCCTGCAGCTTTTCCCCTGTGGCGATCTCGAAATAAGGCCTGAGCGCCCGGAGCGAAGAAGCCCAGATAATGGCCTGGGCCTTGGCCACTATGTTCGACGTGGTTTCGTCCTTCTCGACCAGGGTCAGGTAGCAGTGGCCGCTGGCATTGACCGACAGGTCCCATATCTCTGCGCGGACCCAGAACTGGCGCTCCAAATCGTCCTCCAGGCACTCCTTGATGAGCTCCTGAAGCATCAGAAGGCTTATTTGTCCTTTGCTGTCCATATCGTTCCGCGCTTTATACAAAGTTAAGCAAAAGTCTGACTTTTATTTTACTCTTTCAGCGGATTCTGCTATCTTTGTCGACAGCCGATAACACGTCAAAATCACCATGAGGATAACGGAGGCAAAGTTCGTAGCTAGTTGCAGCTCGGTCGCTGACAAGCCCAAGCTCTCCTTGCCCGAATTCGCCTTCATAGGCCGCTCCAACGTGGGTAAATCCTCCCTGATCAACTTCATCACAGGCCGCAAGGCTCTCGCCCACACCTCATCCCGTCCGGGAAAGACTTTAAGCATCAACCATTTCATCATCAATGACAGCTGGTATCTCGTGGACCTGCCCGGATACGGCTATGCAAGGGTGTCGAAGGACACCAGGGAGAAGATCGAGTCGATGATAGATGACTACGTGCTGAACAGCAAGGAGATGATGCTGCTTTTCGTGCTGCTCGACAGCCGTCACGACCTGCTCAGGAACGACCTGGACTTCCTCATCAAGCTAGGCAACGAAGGAGTCCCTTTCTCCATCGTCTTCACCAAGTGCGACAAGCTCGGCACCAACGCGCTTGCATCGCAGGTCGAGAAGAACCGTCGCACCCTGCTGGAATACTGGGAGGAACTTCCTCCCGTCTTCACCACCTCGACCGTGGACGGCACCGGCCGCGAAGAGTTGCTGGACTACATCGACAACATCCTGAAAACTACAACGATAAACTGAAATTGAAATGGAACATTACGAGGATCATCAGATGAAAATCTTTTCCGGCAGGAGCAGCCGTTATCTTGCTGAAAAAATGGCTGCCAGCCTCAATATGGAGCTGGGAAAGTCAGAAGTGGTCGTCTTCTCGGATGGCGAATTCCAGCCTGCCTATATCGAAAGTGTCCGCGGTGCGACAGTGTTCATAGTGCAGTCTACGTTCCCGCCTGTAGAGAATCTCTTCGAACTGCTGCTTATGATCGATGCGGCCCGCAGAGCTTCTGCATACAGGGTTATCGCCGTCATCCCTTATTTCGGCTGGGCAAGACAGGACCGCAAGGACCGCCCGAGAGTGTCTATCGGTGCCAAACTGGTGGCCAACCTGCTCCACGCAGCAGGCTGCGACCGCGTGATGACTGCCGACCTGCACGCTGACCAGATCCAGGGATTCTTCGATGTTCCTGTAGACCATATCTACGCAAGTTCCATTTTCCTCCCTTACCTGAGAAGCCTCAACCTCGAGAACTTCTCGATAGCATCTCCCGATATGGGCGGTGCCAAGCGCGCAAACGCATACGCGCGGATCCTGGGAACTCCCATGATCATCTGTCACAAGTCGCGCGAGAAACCCAACGTGGTAGGCTCGATGACTGCCATAGGTGAAGTGGAAGGCCGTAACGTCGTCATAGTGGACGATATGGTCGACACTGCCGGCACCATCACCAAGTGCGCCGATATGCTGATGGACAAGGGAGCCCTCAGCGTGCGTGCCATCGCCACCCACCCCGTACTCTCAGGTACGGCCTACGAACGCATCAACAATTCCTCCATCAAGGAATTCATAGTTACCGATACCCTTCCGCTTCGCAACGACCCCGATACCGACCTGTCGAAGTTTACCGTTCTTTCAGTCGCTCCCATCTTTGCGGAGATTATGGACAAAGTATACCTTAACCAGCCTATCAGCGACACTTTCGTTTACTGATTATGTTATTCTTCCCGGAAATCGAGATCGGACAGGTATATGACCTGCTGCTCGGCAAGATCAGAAGCTATTTCGAATCGGCCCATATGCAAAAGGCAGTCATCGGACTGTCCGGCGGTATGGACTCAGCCCTCGTTGCAGCCCTGGCGGTGGATGCCCTCGGAGCAGACAACGTCCACGGCATTCTGATGCCGTCCTCTTTCTCGACTCTCCATTCCGTGAAGGATTCGGTGGATCTGGCAGAAAGGCTGGGAATGAGCTACGACATCGTTCCCATCGCCGATATCTACGAGCAGTATGTCAAGCAGCTCGACAGCTACTTCGCCGACGTGGAGTGGCACGTTGCCCTGGAGAACATACAGGCCCGCATCAGGGGCACGCTCCTGATGGCCTATTCAAACCGCTACAACGCACTGGTGCTCAACACCTCCAACAAGAGCGAGCTGTCGGTGGGCTACGGTACCCTCTACGGCGACCTTGCAGGAGCCGTGATGGTCATAGGAGACCTCTACAAGCTGCAGGTCTACGAGATGGCTGACTATATCAACAGGGATTGCGAGCGCATACCTTCTTCCATCATCCACAAGGCCCCTTCGGCAGAACTCCGTCCCGGCCAGAAGGACAGCGACAGCCTGCCTCCTTACGAAGATCTCGACCCTGTTCTGCACCAGCTAAACGACAAGGGCCTCAGCCCTGAGGAACTGGCAGCTTCAGGTATCGACAAGGCACTCGTCGACAGGGTGGTCAGACTGCGCAACGGCGCCGCTTTCAAGGTTATGCAGGTTCCGCCCGTGTTCACGGTCGCTGGAAAGCCCCTGCTTCCCGAATTCAAGTGTCTGTAGATGAAGATATTCCTTCTATCCTTAGCCATAGTAGGCCTCTGCGTCTTCGGAATGTGCTTCAACATCATATTCCGCAAGAAGGATTTTCCTGATGGGGAAATATCCCGCAACAAGGAACTGCGCAAGCGGGGCATCGTATGCGTCAAGGAGGAGGAACTGCGGCTGTGGGGCAAGAAAAACGGCATAAAAAATCCTACCTGTGCAGACCTCGGATGTACGTCCTGCGGCGGCTGCAAGATAGGATTATGATTCTTGCCGGACCCTCTTAGAGAGCTTTCCTGATTATCGGTTCCAGGCTGGCGACGTCGTATACGTCCTTTGCCAGGATCTCTCCGTCACGTCCTATTACGAACATTGTGGGAATCTGCACCAGGTTGTATGCGTTGATGACGGGAGAATTGATGCCCCGGCCGTCGTTGACGCTTATCCACGGAAGCTTCTGCGACCTGACAGTCGATGCCCAGGTGGGCTTGTCGACGTCGAGTGAAACCTGATAGACCTCAAGTCCGCTGTCGTGGTATTTGGAGTAAAGCTCCGTCAGCTCCTGGTTGAACGCCTTGTGCTCGTCCTGACCGATGCTCCAGAAAGACAGGATGATGACCTTGCCTTCCAGCTCAAGCAGCGAGTGCTCCTTGCCGCTGATGTCATTCATCTTGATGTCAGGGAAGGACTGCTGGCTGAGGGCATCGAGTTTGGCACCGAGCTCGGATTCTTTCTCGCGACGGTTGATTTCGTTCTTGAGGGCGGCTACGAACTCGCTGTTCGGATAGACTGTGGCAAGAGAGTCGTAGATGCTGCGGAAGATGAGGATGTCGGTGCTCTCGTTGAAGAGCGGCAGGTCGTCGTTGAACTTCTGGAAAAGGGTGGTGGCCGAGGTTATGGAGCGGGGATTGCTCATAATCTGCTTGAGCATATCCCTCTTGTGGTTGACGTAAACCCTGCTGAGCTGGGCGTTCATATCCTCCGGCTCACGGTTCAGGATGCTGACCATTTCGGATGCGGCCTTAGCCAGAGCGTCGTCCACGTATTTGAGGTTGCTGCTCTCGGGCGACCCTTCCACAGTATAGTTGCCGAGGGTGTCTGCGTTGACAATGACCCTGTCCCCGTCCTGGAGAACGAGGCCGGCCAGCTTGACGCCGTTGCGGTAGATGTAGTAGAATGCAGGATCCTGGCCGGACAGTGCGACCTTGTAGCTGAAGTCACCGTTGGCCTTGGTAGTGACTGTGTCGACAGGTGTGAGCCAGCTGAGGTTGAGCTTCTCGATGACTATCTGCGAACGGTCGAGGCCGGCGATGTTGCCGGATACTGTGGCTGAATATTTGGTGCAGGAAACCGCAGCGATGAGCATCACTGCGAGCATCAGTGTTTTTTTCATAGTTCTGCTGCGATTTTCGTGGCTATCTCCTTGAACTCTTCCGGGGTCAGCTCGAGCTTCTTCTTGCGGAAATCGAGGTCTCCCTCAGTCTGCAGGGGCACCAGATGGATATGGGTGTGGGGAACTTCCATTCCAAGGACGGCAACGCCTACGCGCTTGCAGGGGATGGCGGCCTTGATGGCGACGGCGACTTTCTTCGCAAATGCACAGAGCCCTGCGTAGGTCTCGTCGTCAAGGTCGAAGATGTAGTCGACTTCCTTCTTGGGGATGACGAGGGTGTGCCCTTTGGCGAGAGGGTTGATATCCAGGAATGCGTAGTAATTCTCGTCTTCGGCTACTTTGTAAGACGGGATCTGCCCTGCGGCGATAAGAGAAAAGATGGTTGCCATTTTACAGTGAGATGTCTATGATTTCGAACTGGAGGGTGCCTGAAGGAACGTGCACATCGACTATTTCGCCTTTCTTGCGGCCCATAAGTGCCCTTCCGATAGGGGTGGCGGCGGCCAGCTTGCCTTCCTTGAAGTTGGCTTCGCTTTCGCCGACGAGCTGGTATTCCACGACGGCTCCGGTCTTGACGTTCCTGATCTTCACCTTGGTCAGCATCTGGACGCTGTCGGTGTTGAGACGAGACTCGTCGATGACACGTGCGTTTGCTATGGAGTCTTGGAGCTTGGTGATCTTGAGTTCAAGCATGCCCTGGGCTTCGCGGGCGGCATCATACTCTGCGTTCTCCGAAAGGTCTCCCTTGTCTCTTGCTTCTGCAATAGCCCTTGAAATGACAGGACGCTGCGCAAGGAGAGCATCGAGCTCGGCCTTGAGGTCGTCCAGTCCCTTTTGTGTTAGATAGTGAATCTGTGACATGAATTGACAAAAATTAAAAAGAATCCCGTTATTGACGGGACCCTTTTGTTAAATCGATACCAAAGGTATAAAAAATTTGGAAATAAGCTTCTAAAACTTGGGTTTAAGTATCTCGGAATAGATTATCATCTCTTCCGGATCGAAGTCCAGCTCCTTGCCGGGAACTTTTTTCTCCTCCTTGACGACAGTCTGGGCGGTGGTGCGGGGGACATCCTCGCCGTGGTAAGTGTCTGAAGTGGAATAAGCAGAAGGCTCGGATACTGTGGTTGGCTCGGGAACGGTGAAGTCAGGCTTGTCGAAGTCCAAATCCTCCTCCAAAGGCGGGGGAACCTGGGTGCGCCTTTGGGCTGCACGCCTGCGGCGGTCGCTCTCGCTCTTGGCGATGGAGAACAATATGAACATAAAGAAGAGGACGAAAAAAACACTCATATCGCGTTATTTCAAAATATTCCTTGCTTCGTCGGCATCCTTGAAAAGCTGTTCGCTCAGCAGCTCCATCGAGCCGAAACGCTGCTCCTCGCGGATGAATTCCACGAAATGGACTGTAAGGTCCAGACCGTAGATGTCGTCGTCGAAATCCAGCAGGTGGGTCTCGACCGTAAGTCCGCGCCCATCTTCGGTGGTGGGCCTGAATCCGATGTTGCAGACTCCATTGTAGGTCTTGCCCTCAACCGTAGCGCGCACTGCATACACCCCGTTGTAGGGGATGAGCTTCAGAGGGTCGTACAGACTCATATTGGCTGTGCGGAAACCTATCTGACGGCCTTTGCCGCAGCCCGGAACGACAACACCTTTCAGAGTGTATTCGTATCCGAGCAGAGCGTTGGCGCGTTCGATGCCTCCGGTTTCTATGAGATTGCGGATGTAGGTGCTGCTTATCGTGTTGTAGGAGTCGCTTATGGCTCCGACACGCACAGCCTCGATGCCGCATTTCTCGGCTATCTTGACGATGTCTTCGCTTCCGGTCTTCTTGCATCCGAGCGTATGGTCATAGCCGACTATAAGCGTTGAGACGTCAAAGCGGTCGATGAGGCAGTCGCGGATGAACTGCTCGGCAGTCATCTTGCTGAGCTCCCTGGTGAACTCGACGACGTGGACGTCGTCGACTCCCAGTTTTTTGAACAGCTGCTGCTTTTCTTCGAGAGAGTTGAGCAGGCGCAGCTTGCCCGCATCCTGTCTCAGGATGCTCCTGGGGTGAGGCCAGAAGGTGATCACGGCGCTCCTGCAGCCCTTGGCTTTAGCCGTGGCGCACAGGTGTTCTATCACCTTGGCGTGGCCCAGGTGTACTCCATCGAAGAAACCTGTAGCTGCTACAACCATTTCACAAGTTCAAAGTCCTGACGGTGAGGCATCTTGTCGTTCTTCGCATACATACGTGCCGCAATGTCGCAGCTGCCTGTGATTTCAGGGGTGATGTTGGCGTTGAACGTTGCGATACCATCCTTGTATGAAGCAAGATGATAGGGGTGGATCTCCCTTACGTGATATTCACCGATCATATCCTGCTCTGCGATAACCATCTCGAATCCGATGTCTTCGGGAGCGACGTCACCGAGGTTTACGACTATCTCGGAAATCCTCTCCTGTCCGAGCACCATCGGGTTGGCGATGGCCTCGTTCTTGGAATTGGAGATTATCTCGATGTTGTTCCACTCGCGGCGCATATCCTTCTTCCAGAGTGCGATTTCGCGTGCTTCCTGGAAGTCGTCGGCTCCAAGTTCTGCGGTGCGTTTGGCCAGAGGAACGTAGAACTGCCTCAGATAGTCCTCCATCATCCTGTTGGTGGTGAAGTTGCAGGCCACCTCGCTGATGGTGTTCTTGATGGTTGCTATCCAGTTGTAAGACATTCCGTTGCTGTCCTTGTCGTAGAACGACCTGGCGATTTCGGTGTCGAGGATGTTGTATATTGTGGCTGAGTCGAGCTCGTCCTGGAAGTCCTGGTTGGTGTAGGTGCGTTCCATAGGCAGAGCCCAGCCTGCGCCGGGTTTGTAACCTTCAACCCACCATCCGTCGAGCACGCTGAAGTGCATCACACCGTTCATCACGGCTTTCTCGCCGCTGGTACCTGATGCCTCCTGGGGACGGGTAGGGTTGTTCATCCATACGTCGACGCCCTGGACGAGCAGTTTTGCGATTGTGATGTCATAGTTGGGGATGAACACCACCTTGCCGATGAACTGCGGCATCTTGGAAATCTCGATGATGCGCTTGATGAGGTCCTGACCTGCACGGTCGGCAGGGTGTGCCTTGCCGGCGAAGAGGAACTGGACGGGACGTTTCGGGTTGTTTATGATCTGGCTCAGACGGTCGAGATTGCGGAAGAGCAGGGTGGCGCGCTTGTAAGTCGCGAAGCGGCGTGCGAAACCTATGGTGAGGATATCGTCCCTGAGGGTATCCTTGATCTTGACAATCTGCTGCGGCGAGTAATGCGCGGTCGCTGATGTGTCGGAAAGTATGTTCTTGACAGCATCGATCAGCCTCTTGCGAAGCAGGTTGCGGGTCTTCCAGATCTGGTCGTCGGAAATCCTGTGTATGCCGTTGAAGCAAGACTTGTCGTAGTGGTGGGTCTGGAACTGGGGACCGAACACGCCTGCGTGGATCTTCTTCCATTCGGGAGCTGTCCAGGTAGGGTAGTGGACGCCGTTGGTGACGTAGCTGACGTGAAGCTCCTCAGGCAGATAGCCGGGCCACATATTGGACAGGATCTTCTGGCTTACCTTGCCGTGGAGCCAGCTTACTCCGTTGACTTCCTGCGACAGGTTGGCTGCGAGCACGCTCATGGAGAATTTCTCGCCCGGATCTTCCGGATGGATCTTGCCGAGCTGCATGAATGCCCCCCAGTCGGCTTTCAGGTAATCGCTCACCTGAGACATATAGACGCGGAGCATATCCTCCGTGAAGGCGTCGTGTCCTGCAGGAACGGGAGTGTGGGTGGTGAACAGGGATGAGCTGCGTACCATCTCCAGGGCCTCCAGATATGTCAGGTTGGAATCGTTTACATATTCGCGCATCCTCTCGATGCCCATGAATGCGGCGTGGCCTTCATTGCAATGGTAAACCTCCGGATTGAGGCCGAGCAGCCTGAGTGCCCTGACTCCGCCCATACCGAGCAGGATCTCCTGCTTGAGGCGGTTCTCCCAGTCACCTCCGTAGAGCTGGTGGGTGACGTGGCGGTCTTCGTCGTGGTTGTCCTCGAAGTCTGTGTCGAGAAGGATCAGGTCGGTGCGTCCGACTTCAGCCTTCCAGAGCCTTGCATACATCGTACGGCCGGGGAAAGCGATGCTCACTGTCAGCCATTGTCCGTCCTTGTCGCGGATAGGCGTCACGGGAGCCTTCGAGAAATCCTGGGGTTCGTAGGTGCTGACCTGGTCACCCTGGGCAGAGAGCTTCTGGGTGAAGTATCCGTATTTGTAGAGCAGGCCGACTGCGGTCATATTGACCTTCATGTCGCTGGCTTCCTTCAGATAGTCGCCGGCGAGGATGCCGAGGCCGCCTGAATAGATCTTCAGCGAGGTGTCGATACCATATTCCATACAGAAATAGGCGATGGACGGTCCGGGCCTGCTGTCCTTTTCCTTCATATACGCGCTGAAGTCAGCGTATACTCCGTCAAGGCGGCTGAGGAACGCGGTGTCTTTCAGCAGTTCCTTATATTTTGAAAGTTTGATTCGGTCGAGCATCTCGAGTGGATTGCCTTTGGAGTCTTTCCACAGTTTGCTGTCAATCGATTCAAAAAGCTCTGACGCTTCCTGATTCCAGCACCACCACAGATTCTTTGCAAGTTCTTCCAAGGGTCTCAATCTCTCAGGCAACTGCCTGGTGATTATCATTCTGGTCCAAGAGGGGGTGTTCGTAGTCATTTTGGTGTAAGAGTTGTCTGTGTCTTCCCTGAATACAGGGTTTTTTCCATACTTGGCCTCGACCTTGTCGATAGCCAGTGCGTATGCTTCCTTATAATATGATATGTTGTTCTGCCAGAGGGCTATCTTCGAGATTTCCCTGGCGTTGCCGCGATATGCGGCAGATTCTTTAGCGTTGAGCTTTGCGATTTCGAATATACGCTCGCAGACGCTGTCAACCACTTCGTCGTAGTTGCTGTCGGTGCGTTTCACTATGCAGATGCCGTTCTTTGGCTTGTCTGCGGGGTAGTGGTCGTTGACCCAGAGGCCGAAGCCTGCGGTGGTCGTGGTGACGGTGGGCACCATAAAGGCGAGCGATTCCAGCGGAGTGTAGCCCCAGGGCTCGTAATAAGACGGGAATATCGACAGGTCCATTCCGGCCAGGAGGTCGTAGTAGGTCATATTGAATATTCCGTCATTGCCGTTGAGGTAACTCGGGATGAAGAATACGTCCACGCAGGTGTCCTTGCCGTTGTCGAGCTCGAGCTCCCTCATACGGCGGCTGATTATGTCGTAGTCGTCCATAAGGTAGTGGGAGACTGCGGTCCTGTAGTCCAGCGAAGGATTCTGCATCTTCTCGAGGAGGCCCTTGTCGGGACCGTGGTTGCCGCTGGGCACCATAATGAATGCTGCCACCTGGCGGCCCTTGATGCAGATCTTGCTGAGCTTGCCCAGGGCGTCCATCACTACGTCCATACCCTTGTTCGTGTATTCGTAGCGGCCGGAGGTGCAGAGGAGCATAGTGGAGTCGTCATAGTCCTTGCCGCTCATCAGATGTGCCACCTCGAGCAGTTTGCTGCGGGCTGCGGCGCGGGCTGCGGGCATCTCCTCCGGTGCGGGGGCTATGGTGTCCTCGAATCCGTTGGGAGTCACTATGTCGACCTGGCGTCCGAGGAACTGCTTGCACTCGATGGCTGTCAGGTCGCTGACGGTGGTGAATACGTCGGCCTGCTGTGCGGCGGCTTTCTCGAGAGAGTGGCGTGCCACAACTCCATATTTGACGGCCAGCTTGTCGGGCTCCATTTCCTCGATCCCGTCATAAAGCGGAAGACCGTTCGAGCTGACGCAGCGTCCCAAAACGGTAGCGTGTGTGGTGAAGACTGTTCCGACAGGCATATCGGAGGCCTTCAGATAGAGCAGGCCGGCACCGGTCATCCATTCGTGGAACTGGGCGACAACCTTCCTGCCGGTCGCTATCCTGAATTTTGCGAAACTCTGGATCACTTCTCCTGCGGCATAGCCGAACAGAGCCGATTCCACATAGTCCCAGTCCCCTGAGATAGAGTCGACTCCGAACCTTGACCAGAGTCCTGTGAGTATGTCGTTCTTGCGGGCGATGAGGTGGGTATAATCCACGAGGAAAGCTATGGGGCTGCCCGGAACGTTCCAGTGTCCTACGCGGACGCGCAGGCCTTCATTCTCCGCAGCACGCCTCCACGACTTGAAGAGGGCGGGGTCTTCGGTGAATTCGGGGTTCCTTTCGGTATTCCTCCAGACATCGGGCCCGATGTGTATATGGTGCTTCTTGAGTTCTCCGGCCAGGTGGAGGGCCTTGGTCGCAAGCACGGTGTGGATTCCGCCAACCTTGTTGCAGACCTCCCAGCTGACTTCAAATAGGTAATCAGGCATTTGTCTTCTTCTTGTTGGCGAGAAGCGCGTCGACGCGGAGCTCGAAGTCGCTCAATACGTTCATATAGTTGATGAAAGCCTCATACGGCGTGTCGTAGGGGTTGAAATAGCTGTGGACTGCGCCGTCTGAGAAAAACTTCGTACACATATAGTAGAAGTGGTCGCTTTCCTGAAGCATCCTGTAGGTCTTCATGACATTCTCGTCCTTGGTCCTCTTGACCTTGTTGCCAAGTGCGTAGACCTTGTGGAAAGCTTCGTTCTGCAGTTCGTTTCCGAGCCAGGCGCTGAGGTCCCTCTCTTCGTCTGCCCAGGAAATCGGGTCCGGAACGTGGAGCGGTGCAACCGGCTGGTGCATCTTAGCGGTTTCGGCGGGAGTGTTGAAGCTGAAGCCTTTGGCAAGCATTATTGCGGGCAGGGCCTTGAGGAACTCGAAGATGCCGCTGTCGCTCTGCTGGTGCTCACCGAAGGTCTCGTAGTCCATAAAGAGGTTGAGAGTGTCTTCGTTCTGCAGTGCAGATTCTACCCAGTCAGCATATTTCTCTGCGGTGAGGGGCCATCCGCTCCAGCTTCTGTCTGAGAAGCGGAATGCGATGTCGTCGCTCATAGCGCTGTTCTTGAGAAGAAGCCTGAGCCTGGGGTTGATGGCGTTGGTATAGATGAAGTTCGGGCTCTTCCAGCCGAGGATATGTTTTGCACCCTCGGTGAGCATAGTGGTGAATCCCATCGATGCCACAGTAGCTCCGATAGCGTCAGAATAGATGAGCTCGGTGTTGCGGAAGGTCACGGGTTTCACGCCGAAAGTGCTCTCGATGAGCTTGCTGTGGTCCTTGACCTGCTGCTTGAACTCAGCCTCGTTGGCTACCGATGCAAGCGAATGGGCGTAGGTCTCGGCCAGGAATTCCACGCAGCCTGTAGCGGCGAGGGCCTTGAAGCTGTCGATGACTTCGGGGGCATAGCGGTAGAACTGGTCGATGGCCACTCCTGAAATGGAGAAAGCCACTTTGAACTTCTTGCCGTTCTTCTTGATCAGGTCAAGCAGGATCGCATTGACGGGAAGGTAGCATTTCTGAGCCACCCTGCGCATAATGACCTTGTTGGTGAAGTCGTCGCAGTAATGGTCGTCGTTCCCGATGTCGAAGAAGCGGTACTGTCTCAGTCTGTCAGGTTGATGAACCTGAAAGTAAAAGCAAATACTTTTTGTTGCCATAATATGATTATTTTACTATTTCAAATTCATTGCAGCCTGATAAACGTCTTTTACCTTGGCTGCCGCGTGGTCCCATTTAAGTGAGTTGACCTCGTCATAGCCTTTCTCGCCGGCCAGTTTGGCGATGGCGGGGTAGGTGACGAGACCGTATATCGCATCGGCAAGGGCGTCGATGTCCCAGAAATCCACCTTGATGGCATATTTCAGGACTTCGGCTACGCCGCTCTGC
>JAGCFF010000138.1 GCA_017650285.1 Bacteroidales bacterium | reverse complement strand
GGATTGCTGCTTTCGGCCTTGAGCAGCACTGTCTTGTCGCCGCTGTTGTAGAGCGTGATGCTCTGGGACTGGCTGCGGCCCTGGGCGGCATAGCCGAAGCGGTAGGAGAGGTCGCGGGAGCGGATTCCAGCCCCCACGATGCCGGGATACATCTGCTCGGGACCCACGGGAGCCGGCTCCACGTCAGCTGTGATGACCAGGCGGTCTTCGCTGTTGCGGGTGATGACGGTGACGTCGCGGTACACCTTGCCGGACATATTTGCCGGGTTGAAGCGCACCACAAGCTCGCAAATCTCGCCGGGATCCACGGGCCGGGTGGGATAGTCCGCGGTAGTGCAGCCGCAGCTGGTCGTCACCAGGTCTATCTGCACCGGCCTCGAGGAGCGGTTGACGAAATAGAAGCTTCCGCTGACAGGGCCGTCGGCTTCCTTTATCTTTCCGAAATCAAGAGTGGTTTCCTGGAATGCGAACGGACTCTCCGGTTCCGCTCTCAAGTCCGGAGAATGGAACGACAGGACTGCTAACAGAATCGCGAAGAATCCGTAACGTCGCATGGCCGGTTATGATTCGGTTGCTGCTTCTATCTTCTTGAGCATAGAGAACATAATGACACCGGCTATCACGCAGAGTGCCATAAGGATACCCCAGTTTGCCCACAGCGGAACCTTGTCCCAGAGCAGGCCGGGTATAGAGCTGAGGTAGTTGCCGATTGCGGTAGCGGCGAACCACAGACCCATCATGAGTCCTTTGTATTTCGGAGGAGCCACCTTGGTGACGAACGAGATGCCCATAGGGCTGAGCAGCAGCTCGGCGAAGGTCAGCACGAGGTAGGTAGTGATGAGGTATGCCGGAACTACGGGGTCGGGAGATACGGTGCCGCCAAGTTCTGCCGGAGAGGCCTGGCCTCTTGAAGCCAGCATCATGATGACATATCCGATGGCTGCCACGAACATTCCCAGACCGATCTTCTTGGGAGCTGAAGGCTCCATTCCTTTAGGGTGCTTCTCGCTCTTCTTGGAAGCCAGCGAGCTGAAGATGGCCATCGACACGGGAGTCAGAGCCACTACATAGAAGGGGTTGAACTGCTGGAAGAGCTGGGGCTGGATCTCGAGGGGATTGGGAATGCCCTTGTAGATGGCGTATACGCCCAGCCAGAGCAGGGCCGTAACTATGCCGCAGATGAACTTGCCGCTGCGTTTCTCAGACTGGAAGATGCCGAACAGGGTATATACCGATGCCGCGATGAGCGCGAGAACCCAGATGTTGAAGCCCATCCTTATCCAGCCGTCGGCGTGAGCCTGAGTGTAGTCACGAGCGAACCAGGTGAGCGACTGTCCGTTCTGGTGGAATGCCATCCAGAAGAAGATGACGACTGCGAACACGAGGCAGAGGGCCACGATGCGGTCCTTGGTCTGCTTGGGAGTGAGCTCGACGATATCGGTGCTGCCCTTGGCTGCCGCCTGGCGGACATTGACGTCGACGTGCTTGTGCCAGTTGCGTGTGAGCACGTAGATGAGCATCGAAACGATCAGCGATACGCAGGCGATGGCGAAGCCCATGTTGTATGACGAGGCCAGATGCTCGATGTAGTACGAGCTGAACTGGTCGAGAGGCATCGATGCGGCGCTGCCGGGCATCAGGGATGCGAGATCCTGAAGCTTGGCGGTGTTCTCGGCGGAGATGGTGCCGTTGAGGAACTGGTGTGCCAGGGCGGGGATGTCGGCCTTGTAGATCAGGCCGGCCTTGCCGAGGAACTTGTTGGTGATGGCAGTCGCGGCTGCGGGAGCGAACATCGCGCCTATGTTGATGGCCATATAGAACAGGCTGAACGCGGAATCACGCTTGGCAGAATATTTCGGGTCGTCGTAGAGATTGCCCACCAGCACCTGCAGGTTGCCTTTGAAGAGGCCGGTGCCTATCGCTATGAAGAGCAGGGCTCCGAGCATCAGCACCACTCCGAGGGTGTTGGCTGCGGTGGGAATCGACAGTGCGACATAACCCAGGAACATTACGCAGATTCCCGTCACGACGCATTTGCCGTAGCCGATCTTGTCGGCCAGGATACCGCCCACGACAGGGAAGAAATAGACTGCTGCCAGGAAAATTGCATAAGTCGTGCTGGCCAGGGAGCCGCCCCATCCGAATTTCGCCTGGAGGAACAGCATGAAGATGGCAAGCATCGTGTAATAACCGAAACGTTCGCCTGTGTTGGCAAGAGCCAATGCATACAAGCCTTTAGGATGTCCTTTAAACATAGTAGAATTAAGTTTTAGCTTACTTAAGTAACAAATTTAACAATTCTGAAATAAGTATTAAATTTGAAACTGCAAAAACTTGAAAAAAGTCCTCCGGAATGAAGTTTTTACGTACGCTGGCGGTTTACGTCCTGCTGTTGCCACTGGTGCTGCTGTCGTTGTTGCCGCTGTGCGTGCACCGGGTCCTGGCCCGCTGTGTGGCGTGGCTGCTCGGGGATGTGCTGAAGTACAGGCTGCCCGTGATCTGCACCAACCTGCGGAGCGCATTCCCTGACCTTGGGGAAGACGGGGTGAAAGCTCTTGCGAAGGACTACTACAGGCACCTCGCGGACATTGTCTGCGAAACCGTGTGGAGCCTCACCCGCAGCTACAGGCACATACGGCGCAAAGGCGTCTGCAGGGTCGAGAACGGGCGGGTGCTCGAAAGGCTCTTTGAAAAGTACGGCAGCGTGGTGGTCCTGCTCGGCCACACCGGCAACTGGGAGCTGCTTCCCGGCCTTCCGGTCTACAGCGACGAGGCCACTTATGGCTACGACAATGTGGTGAGCGCATATCATCCTATGTCGAACCGCTTCAGCGAGGAGCTGTTCCTGTGTCTGCGCAGTTTCCACCGTTTCAAACGGAAGAACCTCGTGCCGTCCGGCAGCTTCCTGCGCTATGCCCTGGAGCACAGGGACGACCGCAAGGTGTATTTCTTCATCGCCGACCAGTGCCCCGAGGGCAAGGCAGGCCTGGAGACTGAATTCCTCGGCCTCAGGACCGGGTGGGTGACCGGAGCCGAGGCGATAGCGCGCAGGACGGGCATACCTGTTGCATACATCGGCATCAACCGCAGCGGCCGCGGGAAATATGTGATAAACTGCCGTATACTGTGCGAGGAGCCGGGCGAAACGCCTCCGGGATATATCACCGGCGCCTATGCTTCGCAGCTCGAGCGAGACATCCGGGACGACCGGGTCAACTGGCTGTGGAGCCACCGCCGCTGGAAGAATGTTTTGAATTATTGAAAATAACAAATGATAAAGATATGAAACGACTGACAAAAACCCTTTGTGCATTGCTCTGCCTGCTTGCAGGCCTGCAGATGGCAAATGCCCAGATTCTCGAGGCAGGGCAGGAACAGCCCTCCGGGGTGGTGATCTATTCGCTGCCTTCCACTTCGATTATGCTGACCGTCACGGCCGAGAAAGAGACTTTCGTGGCCGGTCCCTACGCCCAGTTCGCCCAGAAATATATGGGTTCCGAGGCCCGCACCGAAGATGCTGTGACCTACACCCTCAAGTCGATCGATATGGCTCCCTATCTCGAGGCCGACCCTTCTACCAGGATCGCCCTGAACATTTCGGGCAGGGGCAACGCTGCTGCCAACTTCCTGCAGCTCTGCTCACAGGGTTTGATCGTGGCTTCTGACAGCTACACCGGCAAGCCCGAGGCCTGGAGGTTCCCGTCGATCGCCAACAATGACGTCTTTGCAGGCAAGGACGTGGAAGGCAATCTGACCAGCGCCACGACCACCCTCTACAAGACCGTCAACACGGCCGAGGGATTCCAGAGGGTAGCGGTGTCACAGAGCCAGGTGGTCGAGAAATCTCTCGAAAAGAAGGCCCAGGAGACAGCCAACGCCATCTTCGACCTCCGCAAGAGCCGTATGCAGATAGTCACCGGCGACACCGATGCAACCTACAGCGGCGAGGCGATGCAGGCAGCCATCTCCGAGATCACCAGGATGGAGCAGGAATATATGAGCCTGTTCTACGGCGCCAGCACCACATCTGTCCAGACAATGAACTTCGACGTGGTTCCCACCGCGCCTGCCAATGCGTCTTCGAGACAGCAGATGTACGTTGCCTTCAGGCTTTCAGAGACAGAAGGCCTGCTGCCCGCCAACGACGTTTCAGGCCGTCCGATAGTGCTTGAGCTGTCGTTCGACAAGGCTCCGGAGGTCACCACCGGCGGCGTTGCTTCTGCCAAGCTGCTTCCGTCGAGCACCGTTTACTACAGGGTGCCGGTGATCGCCACCGCACGCATTATGGACGGCAGCCAGATGCTGCTCCAGACAAGAGTTCCCGTCTACCAGTTCGGACAGACAGTTTCATTCCCGTTGAATTCAGTTCTAAAATAACATTATGGATATAAGTCATCTCAACCCCGAAAGAGTGTGGAAGAACTTCTACGCTCTGACACGCATCCCCAGACCTTCGAAGCACGAAGAGAAAGTATCGGCTTTCCTCGAGAAGTTCGGCAAGGACCTCGGCCTGGAGACCATCAAGGACCCGCTGGGCAACATAATCATCCGCAAACCCGCCACCCCCGGCATGGAAGACCGCAAGGGCATCATCCTTCAGGGCCATATGGATATGGTTCCCCAGAAGAACAACGATGTCGTGCACGATTTCAAGAAGGATCCCATCACTCCCCGCATCGTGGAGAAGGACGGTGAGCAGTGGGTATATGCGACCGGCACCACACTCGGAGCCGACAACGGAATGGGCGTGGCTACTGCCCTGGCGATACTTGAGGCCAAGGACCTCAGGCACGGCCCCATCGAGGCACTGTTCACGGTCGACGAAGAGACCGGAATGACGGGAGCCTTCAAGCTTGCTCCCAACCTGCTCAAAGGCGAGATCCTCATCAATATGGACTCTGAGACCGAAGGCGAGCTGTACGTCGGATGTGCAGGCGGTGTCGACGTCACCGTCACCCGCAAGTACAAGGAAGAGAAGATGCCTGCCGGTTTTGTGGCTTATGAAATCACCGTGAAAGGCCTTCGCGGAGGCCACTCGGGTATGGAGATCAACGAAGGACGCGGCAACGCCAACAAGATTATGGCGAGAGTCCTTCTGCCCCTGCTCCGCAACCACGGCGGCAAGCTGTCCTGCATCGAGGGCGGAAACCTCCGCAACGCGATCCCGCGTGAGTGCGTGGCCGTAGTGGCCGTGCCTGAAGCAGAGGCCTCAGCAGTGGATGTGGCAGTTTCCCGCGTGCTCTCGGAGGTGAAGAACGAGATGGGCAGGATCGATCCCGCCGTCGAGATTTTTGCAAAGAAGACGGCTGCCAAGACCGTCATTGCCGGCAACGTGGCCCTGAAGATGGTCAAGGCCATCTCGGCCTGCACCAACGAAGTCACCAGGATGAGCCTCGATATGCCCGGAATGGTGGAGACCTCCGGCAACCTTGCCATAGTCAAGACAGACAACGGCGTGTTCACCGTCAGCAGCCTCATCCGCAGCTCGATCGACAGCTCCAAGATGGATATGGCCGAGCAGATGCGCAACGTATTCGAGCTCGCAGGAGCGAAGGTGACATTCTCCGGAGCCTATTCAGGCTGGAAACCCAATATGGACTCAGCCATCCTGGCCGAGATGAAGAAGGTCTACAAGAAGCTTTACGGCAGGGAACCTGAAGTGATGGCCATCCACGCCGGCCTGGAGTGCGGCATCCTGGGCGCCAAGTATCCCAAGTGGGATATGGTGTCGTGCGGACCGACCCTTTGCTCGCCCCATTCTCCGGACGAGAGGGTGCTTGTGTCCAGCGTGGCCAAGTTCTGGGATTTCATCGTGGCAGTCCTCGAGGACGCGCCTAAGAAATAGCCTTCAGGAAAGCTTCAGTGCGTCGATTTCGGCGTACTTGTCGAGGATGGAACGGGCGACCTTGAGCAGCTGCTCTCCCTTTTCGGTAAGGATGAGGGATTTGTCGTAACGGATGAAAAGGGCGCAGCCCAGTTCCTCCTCCAGCTTTGCTATATGGTTCGAAACTGCGGGCTGGCTGATGCCGAGAGAGGCGGCGGCCCTGCTGAAGTTGAGGCACTCGGCTGCCTCACAGAATGCTCTGAGACGGTTGTCTGTCATAACGAGCCCAAAGTTAGCGAATTATTTGGTAATTAAGATTAAAGTAGTATCTTTGCAGCCCCTTTGGAAAAACCATCGGGGCTTTTATTACACAATATTTTAAATAAAGAAAGATGTTTAACCAGTACGAAACCGTTTTCATCGCAACTCCCGTTTTGTCTGAAAGCCAGATGAAGGAAGCGGTAGCTAAGTACACCGACCTTATCAAAGGTAACAACGGTGAGGTTGTGTATGAGGAGGATTGGGGCCTGCGCAAGCTTGCTTACCCTATCCAGAAGAAGACCACAGGTTTTTATCACTTGATCGAGTTCAAGGCTGAACCTGAATTTATCAACACTTTGGAGACCCAGTACAGGCGTGATGAGCGCATCATCCGCTTCCAGACTGTGGCTATGGACAAACACGCAGTGGCTTATGCCGAGCGCCGTCGCGCAAAGAAAGCCAACGCTGCTTCAGAACAACCAGCTAATACGGAGGAATAAACAATGGCACAGGACGATATCAGATATCTCAATCCCCCGACAGTCGAGGTTAGAAAGAAGAAATACTGCCGCTTCAAAAAAGCCGGTATCAAGTATGTAGATTACAAGGATCCTGAGTTTCTCAAGAAATTCCTCAACGAGCAGGGCAAGATTCTTCCCCGCCGTATCACCGGTACTTCTCTGAAATTCCAGCGCAAAGTGGCCCAGGCCATCAAGAGGGCTCGCCATCTTGCTCTTCTTCCTTATGTTACTGACCTTTTGAAATAGGAGGCTGCACTATGGAAATCATTCTCAAACAAGACATCAAGAACCTTGGTCTGAAAGACGACATCGTTAAGGTTAAGAACGGTTACGCAGCCAATTATCTCATTCCCCAGGGAATGGCTATTATGGCTACCCCCTCTGCAAAGAAGGTTCACGCCGAGAATCTCCGTCAGCGCGCTCACAAAGAGGCTAAGCTGGTGGCCGACGCTGAAGCTCTTGCAGCTAAACTCGAAGGCCTCACCGTTAAAGTTCCTGCAAAGGTCAGCTCGAACGGCAAGGTGTTCGGTTCAGTAGGCAACATCCAGGTGGCTGAGGCTCTCGCCGCTATGGGTTATGAAATCGACCGCAAGGACATCGATATGGACGCCATCAAGGAAGTCGGTGTCTATGACGTGGCAGTTAAATGCTACCGCAACGTGAAGGCCACTCTGAAGGTCGAGGTTGCCGGCGAGGACGCTGCTGAAGAAAAAGCAGAAGAGAAGGCTGAATAATCAGTCGGAATCTGTAGAACCATATCATACTGCTGACCGGATTCTGACAATCCGGTCAGTTTTTTTATAAATTTGGAGTATGAAGATCAAGATACACGATACGGTGAAGGACTACACTATGATGGTGGTAGGCTGTTTCCTTTATTCTTTCGGTGCTGTGCTGTTCGTCGAGCCTTACGGCTTCGCCCCTGGCGGAACCTACGGTCTGGCGATGGTCTTCCACCATCTGTGGGGATGGCGCACCGAGGTTGCCGCCCTGTGTATGGATATTCCTCTGCTCGTCCTGGGCTCCATAATCCTCGGAGCCAAGTTCGGCATCAAGACGCTGATCTGCACGCTCCTGCTGCCTCTCTTCATGCTCCTGGTCCACAGCGTCTACGGCTATGACGCCCTGCTGGATCCCGGCCTGACCGACTTCACCCAGATGGACCAGCAGATGCTGTCGTCAATCTTCGGAGGCGTGATATACGGCGTCGGCCTGGGAATGGTCTACCGCACGGGAACGACCACCGGCGGCTCCGACGTCATAAACATGATAGTGAGGAAGTACTTCCACATATCGATGGGTACGGCCTCCATCATCGTAGACGGCCTCATCACCCTGTCGACCGTCGTCGCGTTCGGAGACTGGACCCTGCCTATGTACTCCTGGGTGATCATCTTCGTGGCTGCCGTGCTGCAGGACCGCGTGATGCAGGGAGCACCGTCGAAGACGCTGATGATAATCACCTCCAAGGTCGACGAAGTGCGCGACTATATCATCGAGGAGATGGGACGTGGCGCGACCCTGATACCCGGCACGGGCCTGTACGAGGGCAAGCAGCGCGACATTATCTATGTGGTGGTGAGCGGCCGCGAAGTGATCCAGCTGCGCAAGCTTATCGCCGAGGTGGACCCCAAGGCCTTCATCAACGTGATCAACAGTTCGGAAATCCTTGGAGAGGGTTTCAAGAGCATTCACTTCCAGTAGACTGGTCTTCCCTGACTTTTCCTGCCAGCATACCGCAGGCGGCGAGGATGTCTTCGCCGCGTGACGCGCGTATCGTGGTAGTGATGCCTGCCTTCTGGAGTCTCTGCTCGAAGATTTCCATCACCCCGGCGGGGCAGGTGTTCAGGTCGCTGTCCGGAATCTTGTGGAAGCGGATGAGGTTGACGCGGCACGGAATGCCCTTCAGCAGCGCTATCAGGCCGTCGGCGTGACGCTTGTCGTCGTTGATCCCCGCGAACATAGTGTATTCGAAGCTGACGCGGCGCTGCCCGCTGAAGTCATATTTCTTTATCAGGGCGATGATATCCCGGATGTCGTACCTGTGCTGCACGGGCATCATCTCCTCGCGCTCGTCGGGGAAGGGGTTGTGCAGGCTGACTGCAAGATGGCACTTGGTGCTGTCCAGGAAAGCCTTCAGCTTGTCGGGGATGCCGATGGTCGAGAGCGTGATGCGCTTAGGGCTCCACGCGAAGCCCCAGTCGGCGGTGAGTATCTCGATGACCCTGCTGATGTTGTCCCAGTTGTCCAGGGGCTCTCCCATACCCATGAACACGGCGTTGGTGAGCTGGTCGGCCTCGTCGATGCAGATGAACTGGGCCAGTATCTCGGCTGCGCTGAGGTTGCCGTGGAAACCCTGCCTTCCGGTCATGCAGAACTTGCATCCCATCTTGCATCCGGCCTGGCACGACACGCATACCGTGGCCCTGTCTCCGTCCGGTATCATCACGGTCTCTACGAAGCGGCCTCCGGAGGTGGGGAAGGTGTATTTCCTGGTGCCGTCCGTCGAGGTTATGCAGCCCGCTGCGGCCGGAGCTCCGACTTCGCAGGTCTGCGAGAGTTTCTCCCTCGCCGTCTTCGAGAGATTCGTCATCTGGGAGATGTCCGTGACCTTCTTTTTATAGAGCCAGTCGGCTATCTGCTTCGCTGCAAAACGGGGCATGCCCTGCTCGCCGCACAAGGCTTCGAGCTCAGATAAAGTCATTCCCAGAAGTGCTTTTCCCATACCAAATATATGTTGTGCAAAAGTAGGAAAAAGATTAAATTTGCGAGAACAAACATCAGCGGTT
Organism: Bacteroidales bacterium; assembly: GCA_017650285.1. Lineage (GTDB taxonomy): Bacteria > Bacteroidota > Bacteroidia > Bacteroidales > UBA932 > Equibacterium. The sequence continues at coordinate 1,339 of JAGCFF010000138.1, read as the reverse complement.
TATTAACTCCAAAACAATCAACACTATGGCTAAAGAAGAAGAAAAGAAGCAGGCCGAACCGAACTCAGAGAAGCTCAAGGCTCTGCAGGCCACCATCTCTAAGATAGAGAAGGACTATGGCAAAGGGACAATCATGACGTTGGGAGATCAGCCGGATTGTTCAGTTTCTACAATCGCTTCGGGCTCCATCGGGCTCGACCACGCACTCGGCATCGGAGGCTATCCCCGCGGGCGCGTCATTGAAATCTACGGACCGGAATCCAGCGGTAAGACCACGCTGGCGATCCACGCGATAGCTGAGGCCCAGAAGGCAGGCGGTATCGCCGCCATCATCGACGCCGAGCACGCTTTCGACCGCACATATGCCAAGAATCTCGGCGTGAATGTCGACACCCTGCTGATTTCGCAGCCTGACAACGGAGAGCAGGCCCTCGAGATCGCCGACAACCTCATCCGCAGCGGCGCCATCGACATCATCGTCATCGACTCCGTGGCAGCCCTTACCCCCAAGGCCGAGATCGAAGGGGAGATGGGTGACAGCAAGATGGGTCTCCAGGCCCGCCTTATGAGCCAGGCCCTCCGCAAGCTCACCGCCAACATTTCCCGCACCAACACCTGCTGCATCTTCATCAACCAGCTCAGGGAGAAGATCGGCGTGATGTTCGGCAACCCCGAAACCACCACCGGCGGCAACGCCCTCAAGTTCTACGCTTCAGTGCGTATCGATGTCCGCAAGATCGGCCAGATCAAGGACGGCGAAGATGCCACAGGCAGCCGCACCCGCGTCAAGATCGTCAAGAACAAGATGGCTCCGCCGTTCCGCAAGGCTGAGTTCGACATCGTCTTCGGCGAAGGCATCTCGAAGATCGGCGAGATCATCGACCTTGGCGTGGAATTCAACATAATCAACAAGTCCGGCAGCTGGTTCAGCTACGGCGAGACCAAGATCGGACAGGGCCGTGACGCCGTCAAACAGATACTTCTGGACAATCCTCAGCTCGCAGACGAGATAGAGGCCAAGATCCGCGAAGTCCTCACACAAATTAAAGACTAATATTAAGAAATGGATATCGTTCTCAGCGGCATACGCCCTACCGGCCATCTCCACCTTGGCAACTATTTCGGGGCGCTGCGCAACTTCGTCAAGATTCAGGAAACACACAAGTGCTTCTTTTTCATAGCAGACCTTCATTCCCTCACCACCCATCCGCATCCGGAGGATTTCCACAACGGAGTCCGCATCATCCTGTCGGAGTATCTGGCTGCAGGTCTCGATCCCGAGAAATGCGCCCTCTATGTGCAGAGTGACGTTCCGGAGGTGTCGGAGCTGTATGTGCTG
>JAGCFF010000020.1 GCA_017650285.1 Bacteroidales bacterium | reverse complement strand
CTGCTGCTCGATGCGTTCCTTGCGCAGCTCCACGAACTTGCTGTAGCTCACCTTGTAGTCATATACCTGGCCGAGGATTATCTCCACTGTGCGGTCGGTGCAGTTGTCGAGGAACTTGCGGTCGTGGGATATTAGCACTATCGTCCCGGGGAAACCCTGCAGATACTCTTCCAGCCACTGGATGGACTCTATGTCGAGGTGGTTGGTGGGCTCGTCGAGCAGCAGGATGTCGGGCTTGCGCAGCAGTATCTTGGCCAGCTCTATGCGCATGTTCCAGCCCTGGCTGAAGGTGCCGGTGGGGCGCTGCAGTTCGTCGGCCTTGAAGCCGAGTCCCTTGAGCACTATCTCGGCCTGGGCCTGGGGCGAGGGGCCTCCGTGGAGCGACAGCTTGTCGCTGAGCTCGTTGAGCTCCACAATGAGGTCAGAATATGCCTTGGAATCGTAGTCCTCCCTAGTGGCCAGCTCGGCCGAGATGGCATCGAGCCGCGCCTGCATCCTGAACCAGCCGTCGAACACGGTCATCGTCTCGTCGATGACGTTGCGGCTGTGGTTGTGCTCCATCTGCTGCGGGAGGTAGCCTATCACGGCTCCGGCCGGCTTCACCACCTTTCCGGAGGTGGGCGACTGGAGGCCGGTGATGAGCCTCAGCAGGGTGGTCTTGCCTGCACCGTTCTTGCCCACCAGGCCTATGCGGTCCCGGTCGGAGATGTGCAGATTGATATTGTCCAGAAGCGTGAAGCCCCCGAACGACACAGTCAAATCGTTGATGGAGATCATTCGCCGGCCTCCCCGGCTTCGATCAGAGCGTGGTCGTCGACGTCGCTGTCGTCTTCGTCCATCTCTTCGTAGTCTTCCTCTTCTTCACCGCCGTCCTTGTTCTGTTCCTTCTCGCTGCGGCACACCATTATGCTGAACTCGTAGAGAAGGTAGAGCGGTATGGCCACTATCATCATCGTGAAGGCGTCGCCGCTCGGCGTGATGATGGCCGCCAGTATCACAAGGATCACGATTGCGTGCTTGCGGTATCTCTTGAGCAGTTCCTTGTTGATGAGCCCGACGCGCGACAGCAGGGCCGCGAGTATGGGCATCTCGAACACTATGCCCATCACCAGGATGAGGCCGAGGAACATGCCGATGTATGATGTGAGCGATATTTCGTTGGGAATGTCAGGCGACACCTGGTACGTTCCCAGGAATTTCACGGTCAGAGGCAGTACGAGGAAGTATCCGCAGGCCAGTCCCAGATAGAACAGGATGCCGGCGAAGCCGAACGTGCCCCTGATGGCCCTCTTCTCCTTCGGATAGAGCGCGGGACGGATGAAGGTCCACAGCTGGTAGAAGAAGAAGGGCATTCCGATGATCAGGGCGACAAAAAACGAGACTTTCAGATGCGTAAAGAACTGAGCGGACATTTCGATATTCATCACTTTGATATCGAAAGTGTCCACACCCTTCAATCCGATCAGGCCGAGCAGCTTGTCGAAACCCTTGTACAGGATGAAATCGGAATTCAAGGGACCGAAGATCACGTTGAACATCGGTTCCTTGAAGAAGAATGCCGCGACGGTGAGCACCAGCAGCACTCCTACTATCCTGAACAGTACTTTCCGCAGCTCGTCAAGATGGTCCCAGAAGGACATCTTTACATCTGCCATCCCGTTCTATTTTTTGTCGTCGTCAGACATTACGTCCTTCTTGATGTCGTCGAATTCCTTCTCGGCTTCCTTCATTCCGCCTTTGAATTCCTTGACACCCTTGCCGAGGCCGCGCATCAGCTCGGGAATCTTCTTGCCTCCGAAGAGCAGGAGGACTACAAGGACGATGGCTACTATTTCCCAGGTTCCCAGGGTAAGGGGCATAATGAACATTGCTGTGATCATAGCTGTAAGTATTTGTGTTTGTTTATGACAATTCTTTCAAACGGGCTCTGAGCGCCTCTATCTTGGCAGTGGCGTCGGCGAGTTTCTTGCGCTCGGTCTCCACCACCTGTGCCGGGGCGTTGGCCACGAACTTCTCGTTGGAGAGCTTGGCGTTCACGCCTTTCAGGAAGCCTTCGTAGCGGGCGATCTCGGCCTCTATCTTGGCCTTCTCCCCTTCCTTGTCGATCATTCCTTCCAGCGGAACGAAGAACTCGAGGGTGCCCACCAGGAAACTCTGGCCGCTGCCTTCGTTCTCGAAGCTGACAGCCTTGCCTATCGACGAGATGTTGGCCATCTTCTCCACTACCGGGTACATAGCCTCGGAGAAGTCGCCCTTCACCTTGAGGCTGAGAGGTTCCTTCGGAGAGATGCCCTTGCCCTGGCGCAGGGCGCGGATTTCCATCACGGCCTTGCAGGCTATGTCGAAACCGGCCACCAGGGAGTCGTCGCTGGCACCTGCCAGAGGCATATCCTGCAGCATAATGGTCTCGCCTTCGGCACGCTCGCTGATGTTCTGCCACAGCTCTTCGGTGATGAAGGGCATAAACGGGTGCAGAAGCTTCAGCAGGGCATCGAAGAAGCCGATGGTCGCATCATAGGTCTTGCGGTCGATGGGCTGTCCGTAGGCAGGTTTCACGAGCTCCAGATACCAGGCGCAGAAATCGTCCCAGAAGAGCTTGTACACTGCCATTGCGGCATCTGAGATGCGGAACT
>JAGCFF010000137.1 GCA_017650285.1 Bacteroidales bacterium | reverse complement strand
TGGCCATCTGGACTGAACCGTAAGAAACGACAGCTTTTTCAACGTTTTCAACACCCTGGTCCATACGGAGGAGGCCCTGGTAGAAGATGCTTGCTACAGGTCCACGGGTATTACGGCAAACTTCTTTGGCTGCTTCAACGTCACCCTTTGCGAGAGCTTCTTCAACGCTGTTGAGGAGTTTCTTGTTGTTGGTCTGGGCGAGGCTGAGAGTGATGATTCTTTCAATGGCGATTGCAAGACCGAAGATAAGGCACAACAGAACTGTTGCCATGAAGCCGGCACCACCTTCGATGAATTTAGCTTTCAGAGCCTGGTGGAGAGGCTGGTCACTTTTAGCTGCAGCGAAAGGATTTGCAGCATCGTCAGAAGTAACAACTTCTGTAGCGCTAGTCGGTTCATTCTGAGCAGCGGCATTGATGTTTGCAGAGAGAGTAAGAGCACCTGCTACTGCCAAAAACATGAAAAATTTTTTCATAGGTTTTTTTAATTAATTATTAAACAATGTATTAAATAGTTTTTTAGTTTCTGTGCCTATGTCCGAAAAAATTTTCGGGCCATAAATTATCGTGCAATTTAGTACAAAAAATCGGAAATACTATTGTTTTTTCGAAAATTCTCCACGAATGTTTTCAGACATTTTTTCCTTGACCGTCTCGTTGCGGTCATATTTGCCCAGCAGATAATAGAGTTTCGTGACCGCGCTTTCGAAAGTCGAATCGTATGCGCTGGTCACTCCGATGTTCTTCAGGGTCATTCCGGTGGCGTAGGCTTCCATATCTACGCTGCCCGCCGCACACTGCGTCACGTTCACCACGATGATCCCCTCGTCGACGGCCTTGCGCAGCTTATCCAGGAGCCAGGGCTCCCCGGGAGCGTTGCCGCAGCCGAAGGTCTCTATCACTATGGCCCTCATCCCTTCCGTCGAAAGGACGGTGTCCACATATTGCTGAGGCATACCGGGGTACAGCTTGAGTATGCCCACCCTCGTGTCGAGCTTCGTGCTTATGGTCAGCGGATGTCCCCAGCTCTCCGGATGGCGGATTGCGGGCTCGTTGAAGTTTATGTGTATTCCCGCTTCCGCCAGCAGGGGGTAGTTCGGGGACTTGAACGCATTGAAATATTCTGCGCTGTATTTGAAAGTGCGGTTACCCCTGTAGAGTTCATTGTCGAAGAAGACGCAGACCTCCGGAACGTATGGATGTCCGTCGGGTCTCTGGGATGCGGCTATCTCGATCGAGGATATGAGATTCTCCCGGCCGTCGGTACGCAGCACTCCGATGGGCAGCTGGCTTCCGGTGATGATGACCGGCTTCTCCAGGTTCTCGAGCATAAAGCTCAGCATCGATGCCGTGAAGGCCATCGTGTCGGTGCCGTGCAGGACGACGAAGCCGTCATACCTGGAATAGTTGTCCCTGATGAGTTCGGCCAGCTCGACCCAGAATTCCGGCTTGACGTCGGAAGAGTCTATGGCGGGGTCGAAGGAGTAGGCGTCGATGCTGAGGTCGAACTTCCTCAGTTCGGGCACTTCCTTGAGAATCTGGGCGAAATTGAAGGGAACCAGCGCCAGGCTCGTGCTGTCCTGCTTCATCCCTATGGTGCCCCCGGTGTATACAATCAGAACCTTTGTCATATTCTGAACATTTTTATAGCATTCGCGGTGGTGACTTCGTCGGTCTCTTCCAGGGAGACGCCCTTGAGCTCGGAGAGCTTGACCGCCGTGTATCTGATGTAAGAACTTTCGTTGCGCTTGCCCCTGAAGGGGACGGGAGTGAGCCAGGGCGCATCGGTTTCGAGCAGTATGTCTTCTAGCGGAACCTTGTCCATAAACGCTGCCAGATGCGAGTTCTTGTAGGTGACGACACCTCCCACTCCTATCTTGAAGCCGTCGTACGACTTCTTGATGCGGCAGTAGGTCTCATAGCTGCCGCTGAATGCGTGGAACACTCCGCGGACCGGCTTGCCCACCCTGTCGAGACAGTCGAAAATGTCTTCGGTGGCATTGCGGGAATGGATTATGACGGGCAGGTCTTTCTCCCAGGCGAAGGTCAGCTGGTCTTCGAACACTCTCTTCTGCTCCTCCAGGAAATCCTTGCTCCAGTATTCGTCCAGGCCGATTTCGCCGATGGCGACGAACTCTCCCTCCCGGTAGTTGCTCCATACGAACTGGAGCTCTTCCTCCCAGTCGGATCCGACCGAAGTGGGGTGGAGGCCTATGGCCGGAAAGGCATATTCCCCAAGGCGCCGTGCGCACTCCATCATCCTTCCGTGGGACTTGGAGTCGATGCCGGGCATCACCATCTTTTCAACTCCGGCTTGCCTGGCGCGCTGCAGGACTTCATCGAAATCCCCGTCGTATGCCTCGTCGTAAATATGTGAATGGGTGTCAACCATTTTCAATGCATTCTTACAAATTTACATATTTATTTGCAGAAATGTGCCTTACGAGACCCTCAATTTCCATTTCCAGAAGAAGGTAGGATATCTGTGAGATGCTTCTCGAACAGCAGGCCGCGATCTGTGCCGCATCCATCTCCCCGCCGCGCCGCAGAACCTGCAGGACGGCCCTCTTCTCAGGCGGCAGAGCGTTCCACAGGCTCTGGATCCTGCCTGTCCTGCGCCTGCCTTCCGACGCCCAGTCCAGCTCCCTGCAGATGTCCTCGGCGCCCCTGGCCAGATGGGCGATGTCGGAGGCAATCAGTTCGTTGCAGCCCGCATAGCACTCATCCTCGACCTTGCCGGGAAAGGCAAATACTTCCCTGTCGTAGTTGAAGGCGGCCTTGGCAGTGATGAGGCTGCCTCCGTGCAGTCTGGATTCGACCACCAGCGTCCCGTCGGACAGGCCTGCCACGATCCGGTTGCGGCTGACGAAATTGCTGGGGAATGGAGGAGTCTGCGACCAGAACTCCGTGACGACGGCTCCGCGTTCTTCTATCCTAGGGGCAAGATTGCGGTTGCACGCGGGGTAGACCGTGTCGAGCCCGGTAGCGATGACGGCTATGGTGTCCAGCCCGTATCGCAGAGCCGACTTATGTGCAAGGGTATCTATGCCGTAGGCCATTCCGCTTACGATGACTGGCTTGACCTTGAGGGAAGACAGGTATTCCGCGACCATATCGCAGTATTTTCCTGACATCGGGGTGCAGTGCCTTGTGCCGACTATCGACAGGAAGCGGCCCCCGTCCAGTTTCCGGCTTCCCCTGCTGAATATCACCAGCGGCGCTTCCGGTGTCTGGGCGAGCCTTGACGGATATCCGTCGTCAAGTATGGAGATTGCCTGCAGGCCCTCCCTGCGGCAGAGTTCCAGTTCATCGAAAGCCTTGTCGGCCAGTTCGTCGGAAGTCAGATGCATTATGGTTGCATCCAGCCCGGGCAGGAGATGTGAGAGTTCCTTGTATCCTGCGGAGAATACGGCCTTGGCGGAGCCGAAGTGCTGCAGGAGCTTGTGAGCGATGTTCCAGGAACCGAAGAAACATTTGTTCAATGCGGTGAGATAAACCTTTTCGTCCATTTTTTTTGACGGAAGGTATCCATTGCCGGGGACAAAAAAAGTGTCGGGACGACAATCCCGACACTTTTTTACGAATGCTGATCCGGAAACCGGAATCCAAAATCAGATAATCAGCATCGCATCGCCGTAAGTGCCGAACTTATAGCCGTTTTCAATGGCTACTTCGTAAGCGTGCATTACGTTCTCATAGCCTCCGAATGCTGCAACATTGATCAGCATTGTCGACCACGGAAGGTGGAAGTTGCTGACAAGTGCGTTGGGAATTGCAAACTGGTAGGGAGGGAATATGAATTTGTTGGTCCATCCGTCGAACGGCTTCACCTGGTTGGTGGTGGTGACTGAAGTCTCAAGTCCGCGGAGGACGGTGATTCCGATTGAGAAGATCTTGTGGCCGGCAGCCTTGGCGGCATTGATGCGGTTGGCTGCTTCCTCTTCGATGATGAGCCTTTCGGAGTCCATCTTGTGCTTCGAGAGGTCCTCTACGTCAACATTGTGGAAGTGGGCGTTGCCCATATGCAGGGTGAGGAATGCGCTGTCGACGCCTTTGATCTCCATCTTCTTGAACAGGATCTCGCTGAAATGCAGGCCGGCGGCAGGAGTAGCCACCGCACCTTCGTGCTTGGCGTAGATGGTCTGGAAACGCTCTGTGTCGATGTCCTCGACCTCAGGGCGGATGATCTTGGGCACGGGGAGCGAACCCATCTTGAAGAGGGTCTCCTTGAATTCCTCGTATGAGCAGTCGTAGAAGAAACGCAGGGTGCGTCCGCGTGAAGTGGTGTTGTCGATGACCTCGGCCACCAGGGAATCGTCCTTGCCGAAATAGAGCTTGTTGCCTATGCGGATTTTCCTGGCCGGATCCACCAGAACATCCCAGAGACGCTGTTCGCGGTTGAGCTCCCTGAGCAGGAAGACCTCAATTTCAGCACCTGTCTTTTCCTTGTTGCCCTTGAGCCTGGCGGGGAAGACCTTGGTGTCGTTGAAGACGCACAGGTCGCCCTCTTCGCAGTAGTCTATGAAATCCTTGAAGATTTTGTGCTCTATCTCGCCGGTGTCCTTGTGGAGGACAAGCATTTTGCATTCGTCACGGAAATCTGAC
>JAGCFF010000136.1 GCA_017650285.1 Bacteroidales bacterium | reverse complement strand
CGGGAAGCTGAGGGTGGGGGCGTGGAAGCCGTAGTCCATAAGGCGTTTGGCTACGTCGGTGGCGTCTACTCCGTACTCAGCCTTGAAGTCGCGCAGGTCGATGATGCATTCGTGAGCCACGCGGCCGGTGGTGCCGGTATAGAGAGTCTTGAGCTCGGGTTTGAGCTTGGCAGAGATGTAGTTGGCGTTGAGTATGGCGATCTCGCTGGCCTTGCGCAGGCCGTCCGCACCGAGCATCTTGATGTAGGCGTGGGTGATGGGGAGGAGCAGGGGCGAGCCGAAAGGTGCTGCCGACACTGCGGTCATTCCCTTGCCGCCGCACTGCGGAACGACGGGATGTCCGGGAAGGTAGGGCTTGAGAGCCTCGGTGCAGCAGATGGGGCCGACTCCGGGACCGCCGCCGCCGTGAGGCATCGCGAAGGTCTTGTGGAGGTTGAGGTGGCATACGTCGGCTCCGATGGTGCCGGGGTTGGTGAGGCCCACCTGGGCGTTCATATTCGCACCGTCCATATATACGAGTCCGCCGCCGTCGTGGATCGCTGCCACGATCTCGCGGATGCGGGCCTCGAACACTCCGTGGGTGGACGGATAGGTTATCATCATACCTGCAAGCCTGTCACCCGCCTGCTGGACCTTCTCCTTGAGCTGCTCCACGTTGATGTTGCCGTTCTCGTCGCATTCCACGAGCGAGATGCTGAAGCCTGCCATCGCTGCCGAAGCGGGATTGGTGCCGTGGGCGGAGGTCGGGAGTATCATTATGTCGCGCGAATCCTGTCCGTTGGCGTGGAGATAGCCGCGGATGGTCATTAGGCCGGCGTATTCACCTGCGGCGCCGCTGTTGGGCTGGAGCGAGCAGGCTGCGAAGCCGGTGATGGTGGCAAGGTCCTTCTCCACTTCCCTTATCAGGGTCATCGTTCCCTCGGCCTGGGGCAGCGGAGCGAAAGGATGCACTCCTGCGAATTCCGACCAGCTGAGCGGCAGCATCTCTGCTGCGGCGTTGAGCTTCATCGTGCAGGATCCGAGAGGAATCATACTGTGGGTGAGGGAGATGTCGCGGCGTTCGAGCTTCTTGATGTAGCGCATCATCTCGGTCTCGCTGTGGTACATATTGAAAACCTTTTCGGTGAGGATGGGTGTCTCGCGGGCCATGAATTCCGGTTTCGCGGGCTGGGCCTGGACTGAAGACACGCAGCTGAAGATGTCCCTGAGCTTGACTGCCTCGGCCTCCGAGTAGAGTTCGTCGAAGCTGATGCGTATGTGGTTGTCAGAAGTATAATAGAGGTTGTAGCCTGCTTCGAACGCTCTTTCGCTGATGGCGTCGATGTTCGGGGCTGCGACTTCCACGGTGTCGAAGAACTTGTCGGTGACGATGCGGTAGCCGCTCTTCACGAGCTTGGCGGCGAAGTCGCTGGCATAGCCGTGGATCCTCATCGCTATGTCGCGAAGGCCTTCAGGTCCGTGCCATACTGCATACATTCCGGACATTATGGCCATAAGTGCGGAGGCGGTGCAGATGTTGGATGTGGCTTTGTCACGCTTGATGTGCTGCTCGCGGGTCTGGAGGGCAAGGCGGTATCCGGTGTTGCCGAGACGGTCCACAGAGGCGCCGATGATTCGGCCCGGAAGGCTGCGCTTGTATTCGTCGCGGGTGGCCATGAATCCGGCGGTGGGGCCTCCGAAGCCCATAGGCAGGCCGAAGCGCTGGGCTGAACCCACTGCGATGTCGGCACCCCAGGCGGCCGGCTCCTTGAGCAGGGCGAGGGAAAGCAGGTCGCAGTATGCGGTCACGAGCACTTCATTCATACGGGCGGTGGCGCAGAAGTCGCTGTAGTCACGGATTTCTCCGTTGGCTGCGGGATACTGTATGATCGCACCGAAGAAGCGGTCGCTGAGATTGCGCTTGGAGTAGTTGCCGGTGACCACCTCTATTCCGAGCGGAACGGCACGGGTCTGGAGAACTGACAGCACTTGCGGGAAGATGTTCTCGTCGACGAACAGGCGGTTGTAGCCCGACTGTACCATACTGCGGCTGCGCAGGTTGAACATCATACGCATAGCTTCGGCGGCAGCGGTGGCGTCGTCGAGCATAGAGCAGTTGGCGAGAGGGAAGCCGGTCAGCGACGATATCATGGTCTGGAAGACGATAAGGGCCTCGAGCCTTCCCTGGGAAATCTCGGACTGGTAAGGAGTGTATGAAGTGTACCAGCTGGGGTTTTCAAATATATTGCGGGTGATCACGGCCGGAGACGCGGTGCCGTAGAATCCCATACCTATCATCGAACGGAAAGGCTTGTTCTTCGCTGCAATCTTCTTCAGCGAAGCAAGGTAGTCCGACTCGCTCATGGCAGGGGCGAGGTCCAGCGGGGCGTCGAGCCTGATGTCCGCGGGAACTGTCTGGCTGATGAGTTCTTCGAGCGATTCCACACCGATGGCATCAAGCATCTGTTTTACCTGATGGTCGCGGGGGCCGTTGTGTCTTTGTGCAAAATTGGGTTGCATATATAGTGTTTTATTGTTTCAGATATCTCCACTGGTCAAGGTCAAGTCTGATGAAGATGAACAGCAGTATGGTGAATGCCAGCAGCGAGGATCCTCCGTAGCTCAGGAAGGGCAGGGGGATACCGATCACCGGCATCAGTCCGATGGTCATACAGATGTTTATGAGTATGTGCATCAGCAGGCAGCTCGCCACGCAGTAGCCGTAGATACGGGTGAAGGCGTCGCTGTTCTGCTCGGCTTTGTTCAGGATACGGACCAGCATCAGGAAGTACAGCACCAGCACGGCCATGGAACCGAGGAAGCCCCATTCTTCGCCGATGGTGCAGAAAATGAAGTCGGTGGTCTGCTCCGGGACGAAGTCGAAACGGGTCTGCGTGCCCTGCATGAAGCCTTTTCCCACGAGGCCGCCAGAGCCGATGGCGATCAGCGACTGGTGCACGTTGTAGCCTACGCCCTTGGGGTCGTCCTTCATTCCGAGCAGCACCTCGATGCGGGCCCTCTGGTGGTCCTGGAGCACATTGTTGAAGATGAACTGCACGGAGAAGATGAAGCCGGTGAAGACTATGTAACTCAGCAGAAGGAAATGCAGGAACTGGTTCTTGTAGCGCAGCAACAGGTCTTTCACAAGGATGAAGAGAGCCACGGCGCAGCCTGCCAGTGCAACCCAGACCTCAGCGGGGAAGGGGTTCTTGAGGATGATGGCATCCATCGTCAGGATCTTAGGCAGGAAGGCCAGGAACGTGATCAGAACCACTGTGATTATGATGCCGAGGGGTGCCTGGTGCTGCTTGATGAAATACAGCAGCAGGAAGCCTCCGGTGAGGACCAGCATCGCCACGAAGGGCGAGCACACTAGTCCCAGGATGAATTCGAGTATTGCGAACAGGCCTGCCAGCAGGAACCATCCGCTCATTCCTTCCCTGTAGAAAACCAGCAGGAAGCCGAGGTAGACCAGCATCGATCCGGTCTCCTTCTCGAGCAGGATGAGCAGCATCGGAAGTCCGATGGTGGCGCAGGCCTTGATCCAGCTGTCCGTCCGCTTGAACATAAACCCGTACTTGCCCATCAGGGCCGCCAGGGCCAGCGATGTCGTGATCTTGGAGAACTCGGCCGGCTGGAACTGGATGCCGCCGAGCGAAATCCACGACTTCGAGCCCTTGACCTCCACTCCTATGACAATGGTGGCCAGCAGCAGGATGACCATCAGCCCGTAGAATATCCAGGCCGTGGCGTTGTATATCTTGGACGGTATTATGAATATGATGGCGGCGGCGATGCCTATCGCGATGCACATCCAGATGAAGTGCATTCCGTATCGCTGGCTGAAGTCGAAGAGCATCGAGTTCTCGGAATGGACCGAAGAGAAGATGTTGAGCCATCCGAACACGACGAGGACCAGATAATAACTTATCAGTCTCCAGTCAAGTCTGCGATATAAAGTGTTGCCGCCCATTACTTAGTCTTTACCCTGCTCAACAAGTTAGCGTCGAACATCCTTTGTTCGAGATATTTCCTTTCGGAACTTATCTCCCCGTTGAGATATTTCTCCACGAGCAGAGAAGCGATGGGGGCCGCCCAGGTGGCTCCGAAGCCGGCGTTCTCGACGTAGGCGACAACTGCGATCTTGGGATCGTCCTTGGGCGCGAAGCACATGAACACGGAGTGGTCGCTGCCGTGAGGGTTCTGTGCCGTACCGGTCTTTCCGCACATTATGATGCCGGGGATAGCCACCGACCTTGCCGTTGCGCCGGGACCGCCCTGCACGGCAAGCTCCATTCCCTTGACCACTTCAGGGAAGTATTTGGGGTCGACCATAGTATAGTGACGGGTGGTGTAGGTGGTGTCCACCTCTTCACCCGGAGGATATTTCACATAATGGGGAGTGATGTAGTAACCCCTGTTGGCCACGGTAGCGCACATATTGGCCAGATGGAGCGGCGTGCATCCGAGCTCTCCCTGTCCGATGGAAAGCGAGATGACCGACAGCGATTTCCAGCGGTCCTTTCCGTGGAGCCTGTCGTAGTATTCCCTGGTGGGCACGTTTCCGGCCAGTTCGTAGGGGATGTCGGTCCCGAGCTTGGTGCCGAAGCCGAACGAGGTCACGTATTCCCTCCATTTGTCGAAGGCCTCGCCGACGCTGCCGTATTTGGGGTTGTCGAGGATGTTGCGCAGCACATAGCAGTAATATGCGTTGCAGGACATCATCAGCGACTGGTACATATCGATGGGCGAGACGTGGTTGTGGCAGCCCAGCCTGATGCCTCCGAACGAGTAGCCGGCGTGGCAGGCGTATTTGGTGTCCGGAGTGAGCACTCCTTCCTGCAGTCCGATGAGTCCGTTGACCACCTTGAACACTGAGCCCGGGGGCTGCGCTGACTGGACGGCCCTGTTGAACATCGGCTTGTAAGGGTCGTTGATCAGGTCAGCGTAGTATTTGTTGATTTCGGCAAGCTGCGAGACGTCGATACCGGGGCTGGAAACCATCGCCAGGATCTCTCCGGTGGCCGGCTCTATTGCGACAACCGAACCCACCTTGTTCTGCATCAGCTGCTGGCCGTATGCCTGCAGGTGGAGGTCGATGGTGGTCATCACGTCGCCGCCTCCGATGGCCTCCTTGTCGTAGATTCCGTCAGCATAATGCTCCTGGATGCGGTTGTGGGCGTCGCGCAGGAAGATTTCGTAGCCCTTCTCTCCCTTGAGGCGGTCTTCGAAGGCCATCTCCATACCGGTCTTGCCGGCGAAGTCGCCCATGGCATAGCCTTCGTGCGTGTCGAGGAAGTTCTGGTCGACCTCGCTGATGTAGCCCAGCAGGTTACCGCCGGAATTGACCGGATATTCGCGGGCTGTGCGGACCACGGCGTCGAAGCCGGGGAACATATAGCTCTTCTCGGCGAACTTGTCGTACATCTCTCCCGGAACCTGCTTGAGGAAGGTGACGGAACTGAATCCGATGCGGCTGCGGTATCTCTTGTAGTAGTCGAAACGCTCCTTGACGAATTCGGGGTCGAGGTTGAAAATCTTGCAGAATTCCAGGGTGTCGAAGGGCTGCACGTCGATGGGCACCACTTCGAGGTCGTAGATGATCTTGTTGTCTACTATGATTTCGCCGTTGCGGTCGAGGATACGGCCGCGGGCGGGGTAGTTGATCTTGTATTTAAGCGCGTTGTTCTCGGCGTTGATGCGGTATTTGTCCTCTATGATCTGCACGAAGAACAGCCTGCCGATCACAGCGAGGAAAGCGATTGCTATCGCTGCGATGAGGACGTTCTTTCTGCTTATCGAGAGGGCCATATCTTATCTCCGTGAGTTGAACATTGAATAGTCGAGGGCCAGGATCAGGACGAGGTTGGCTGCGCAGCTCAGCACGAAGCGGAGCAGAGTGGTCATCAGGCTTTCCATTCCTACCGAATCGAGGCATATGTAGACTATGAAATATACCGCGAGGGTCACGAGGATGAAGTTTACGTGCCTCAGCACTCCGGCTTCCTGGATAGTGGGGATAACGGCTCTCTCGAGGTTGTCCTTGCTGAAGCAGGCTGCATAGAGCGGCTTGCGAGTGGCGGCGAGGGCTACAGATGCTGCTGCATTCAGGCCCATTATTCCGTCGCATAGGATATCAACGACCAGGCCGCAGACGAAAGCGATGATCATCGACACCCCGGTGTCCTGGTTGAGCGGGAGGTAGATCACCAGCAGCGGCAGG
>JAGCFF010000135.1 GCA_017650285.1 Bacteroidales bacterium | reverse complement strand
TTCCGTGTCTTTGACAATCCATCTCAGATGCGAGATCAACTACGGGATATTAACGCCATCAATAACAAGGCTAGGATGGTGGCCGGTTACTGCTATGACTGGAATGTCAAAAACAAGCGTGGAAACGTTGATATCAGTCTGGTTGGTGGATTTGAAGCAAAGTGGAATCTCGAGAATGACAAGATATGGGCTATCAATCCACATTCATTCGAAGAAGTGGGTTGCATCCATACTGCCCAAGGTCTGGAGTTTGATTATGTCGGTGTCCTTATCGGGAAAGATTTGTCCTTCGATAACGAAACCGGGCTTGTGATCACTAACAAGTCGGCGATTTCTAAAGATGACAAGTCATCTGGCATTAGAGGCGCAAGAGACGATGAAGCCAGACGCCTTATTTTGAATACCTACAAGACACTTCTCACGCGCGGACAGAAAGGCTGTTTCGTGTATTGTGAGGATGATGCCTTGAGAGAGTATTTCAAAAAGATGGTCAATAGGTAACTCCAAAGGTGCGCTCCGTGGCAGCGGCGGAAAGGGCACTGGCGCGAGGGCGAGAAAGCGGATGAGCGGAGTGAGCCGCCCGGGAGCGACGCCTGTTTGACGACGGTTAGGCAAGGCTTGAGCAACGCGAAAGACGCAGACTAAAACGGAGGAGTTCGTCGCAACAGGCGAACGCAGTGAAAGACGCCGCCCGAGCGTTTTCGTGCCCTCTGAGCCGCTGGCAGCGGAAGCTACTGAGCGCCGACTGATTCCTTCTATTGCTGCGGGGCAGCCTGAGGACGGGCGCCGGGAGCGGCGCCAGGGGCGCGCATACGGTTCACGGCCTGGTACTGGCCGGGGCGGACGGTGTCGAGCCAGTTGGCGTCGGTACGCGGCTTGGACGAGCGTTCCACCGAGTGGACCTTGAGGTCCTGGCCGCCCAGCACGATGCGGTCAAGGAAAGAATCGATCTCGTTCCAGAACCATTTCAGCGGAAGGAGCGCCATACAGTGGTCGCCGCCGAAATACTCGTAGAGCATATAAGGAACGTCCATCGCGTAGAGTTGCTGGGAGACGTAGAAAGGACCGAAGCCGTGGCGGTTAGGGCCGCGCTCCATATCGAAAGTCACGGTCGGGTCAGCCGAGCCGTGGAAAAAACACATCGGGCAAGGTTTGCGATCCCACTTGAGCTCAGTATCATTGTCTCCCGTCAGGTAAACAGCGCCCGCCATCGGGACCACGCCCGCGTAATTGAAGCCCGCAGGAAGGCTCTCCTTCGCAATCTTATGGCCCGAGCAGATATAGTATTCAGCGTTCATACTGTTGATGGCCCCGGCGCTGCTGCCGCTGATGACAATCTTCCCCGGGTCGATGTTGTACTCGTCCGCGTGCTTGATCAGCCAGGAGGTAGCAGCATAAAGGTCCTCCACACCGATGTCGATGGAATACTGGAATGGATTGTAACCCTCCGGAGGAGTGATGAGCGGCTTGCCGTCCCGCCCGCGGGCAGAGCCAAGCCGGTAGTCGATGGCCACGCATACCCAGCCCTTCTCGCAGAGATGGTCATACAGCGGATTGCATAGAGCGTCCACGCGGGAGCCCATAGCCCAGGCGCCGCCGAAAGAATAGATGAAGACAGGACGCCTGCCGTCCGTCTGGTCTTTGAACTGATAGATGTCCATCAGGATAGGTTTGCCGTCGCGGACGACGAACTCCACAGTGCTGCGGTCAGCCTTCGATTCAGGCACCGGCTGCACCGGTTGAGCATTCACGGTCAGGGCCGTTGCAAGGAACAGGATAGAGAACAATCTTTTCATATCTCAGTTTTAGGTTATAACAAAATTACAAAAAACTAAAGACCATTGAAACAAGAAAAGCCGTCCACGGGGGACGGCTTTTTCTTGTCATTTGCTCTGGAGATTAGAGCTGGGGACCTGCAGCTACGAGAGCCTTGCCAGCCTCGTTGCCTTCGTACTTCTTGAAGTTCTTCACGAAGCGTCCGGCGAGGTCGCGAGCCTTCTCATCCCACTCTGCACGGTTCTGATAAGTGTCGCGAGGATCAAGGATGCCCCATGCAACACCGTCGAGCTGAGTCGGAACCTCGAGATCGAAGTAAGGAATCTTCTTGGTAGGAGCGTTCAGGATAGCGCCGCCAAGGATAGCGTCGATGATACCGCGGGTGTCGCGGATAGAGATACGCTTGCCAGTACCGTTCCAGCCAGTGTTGACCAGATAAGCCTTGGCACCGCTCTGCTCCATCCTCTTCACGAGCTCCTCAGCATACTTGGTAGGATGCAGCTCCAGGAAAGCCTGGCCGAAGCAAGCAGAGAAAGTAGGAGTAGGCTCAGTGATGCCACGCTCAGTACCGGCGAGCTTAGCAGTGAAGCCAGAGAGGAAATAATACTTGGTCTGCTCAGGAGTCAGGATAGAAACCGGAGGCAGAACGCCGAAAGCGTCAGCAGAAAGGAAGATAACGCTCTTGGCAGCCGGACCTGAAGAGATCGGGCGAACGTTCTTCACGATGTTCTTGATATGCTCGATAGGATAGCTTACGCGAGTGTTCTCGGTAACGCTCTTGTCCTTGAAATCGATGGTGCCGTCCTTGTCAACGGTAACGTTCTCGAGAAGAGCGTCACGCTTGATGGCATTGTAGATATCAGGCTCAGACTCCTTGTCAAGGTTGATAACCTTGGCATAGCAGCCACCCTCGAAGTTGAACACGCCATTGTCATCCCAGCCGTGCTCGTCGTCACCGATGAGGAGACGTTTCGGGTCGGTAGAGAGAGTAGTCTTGCCAGTACCTGACAGACCGAAGAAGATAGCAGTGTTCTCACCCTTCATATCAGTGTTGGCAGAGCAGTGCATAGAAGCGATGCCCTTGAGAGGGAGGTAGTAGTTCATCATAGAGAACATACCCTTCTTCATCTCACCGCCGTACCAGGTGTTGAGGATAACCTGCTCGCGGGAAGTAGTGTTGAAAGCAACGCAGGTAGAAGAGTTCAGACCAAGCTCCTGATAGTTCTTCACCTCAGCCTTAGAAGCAGTGTAAACCACGAAATCAGGCTCGAAGACAGCCTCTTCCTCAGCAGTGGGTTTGATGAACATATTGCGTACGAAGTGAGCCTGCCATGCAACCTCCATAAAGAAGCGTACAGCCATGCGGGTATCCTTGTTCGCACCGCAGAAAGCATCGACAACATAGAGATCCTTGCCAGAAAGCTCGTCGAGAGCAAGAGCCTTAACCTTGCTCCAGACAGCCTCGCTCATCGGGTGGTTGTCGTTCTTGTATTCATCAGTAGTCCACCATACGGTATCCTTAGACTGGGGATCCATAACGATGTATTTGTCTTTAGGAGAACGTCCGGTGTAGACTCCGGTCATTACGTTGACAGCTCCAAGCTCGGTGAGGGCACCTTTGTCAAAACCAGTGAGGGAGGGGTCCATTTCGTCGCGGAAGAGCTCCTCGTAAGAAGGATTGTAGTGAATTTTGCCGGCGTTCTTGATACCGTACTTTGCGAAATCGATTTGTGCCATAATTGTTATTGATGTTAATATTTATTGGATTTTTGAATAATGCCTTTTTGCTCACCTGCAAAAGTAATATTTTATTTAAAAAAACAAGCCTCTTTGCTAACTTTGTATAATATGGAATCCACGCTCAGGAAATATTGGGGATACGACAGCTTCCGGCCGATGCAGAAAGAGATCATTTCTTCAGCACTGGCAGGCAAGGACACCCTCGCCATACTCCCCACCGGAGGCGGCAAATCCATCTGCTTCCAGGTGCCCACGATGATGAGCGAAGGCATCTGCATAGTAGTCAGTCCGCTGATATCCCTGATGAAAGACCAGGTCGAGAACCTGTGCGAGCGGGGCATCAAAGCCCTGGCCGTGTATTCCGGAATGAGCTGGCGCGACATCGACATAGCCCTCGACAACGCAGTCTACGGAGGCTACAAGTTCCTGTACGTCTCGCCCGAGAGGCTCCAGACCGAAATCTTCCGCGTCAGGGTAGCCAAGATGAAAGTGTGCTACCTGGCCATCGACGAAGCCCACTGCATATCCCAGTGGGGCTACGACTTCCGCCCCGACTATCTCAAGATCAAAGAACTGCGGGCCATCCTGCCCGACGTTCCCGTGATAGCCCTGACCGCCACCGCCACCCGCTTCGTGGCCGAAGACATAATGAAGCAGCTCGGCTTCGCCGAAAGCAATATGATAGTGTCAGGCTTCGAAAGGCCCAACCTGAAGTATGTGATCCGGGAGTCCGAAAACAAACTCGGGCAGCTGCTCAAGCTCTGCAACGGAGTCGAAGGCAGCGGCATAGTCTACGTGGCCAAACGCAAGAGCGCCGAAGACGTGGCAGCATTCCTGCAGAGCCAGGGAGTCGACGCCGCAGCCTACCACGCCGGAATGAACGGCAAGGTGCGTGCAGACATACAGCAGGAGTGGAAGACCGGGGCCAAGAGGATAATCGTAGCCACGAACGCCTTCGGTATGGGCATAGACAAAGGCGACGTGCGCTTCGTCTGCCACTACGAGATACCGGCGTCACCAGAGGCCTACTTCCAGGAAGCCGGCAGGGCAGGGCGCGACGGCAAGCAGGCATACGCCCTGCTGCTGTGGAACGAGAGCGACCTGAGCCGGCTCAAGAAAACCGGGATGGCAGCCTATCCGTCGCTGGACTACATCAAGGACGTTTACCAGAAAGTCTTCACCTACCTCGGCATACCCTACGAAGAAGGCGCGATGAGCAGCCGCAAGTTCAACCTCGAAGACTTCTGCCGCAAGTTCAAGCTCTTCAGCTCAAGTGCCTACTATGCCATCAAATACATCGAGATGTCCGGCTACTGGTCGCTCACCGAAGAGATCGACATATCCTCCAGGATCAATATGCTCGTGGATCGCGAGGCCCTCTATTCCCAGCAGTTGGGGCAGGACCTCGACACACTGCTGAACGTCATAATGAGGATGTATCCCGGACTCTTCGGAGGCTTCATCACCATCGACGAAGAGAAGATCGCAGCCAGCGGCCACTACTCGGTCCTCGCAGTCGAAGCCAAGCTCAAGAGGCTCGAGGCAAAGCGCATCCTCAAGTATGTGCCCAAGGTGAAGTCGCCGATACTCAATATAGTCAACGAACGGCTCTACGAAAAGAACCTCCATCTGCCCAAGGACGAATACCAGGCCCGTGTCGACCGCAATATGACCCGCATAGCCGCAATGGAAGAATACGTCCGCACGGCGGCGGATGCACCCGAGAAATTCCTGATAAAGTATTTCGGAGTCTAGATCAGAGGCATGCCCAGCCTGCGGCATTCCTGCCTCATCTCCTCCGGCCAGATGCTGGCCTGGATCTCGCCTACGTGACCCTTGCGGAGCAGGAACATACAGAGGCGTGACTGTCCGATACCTCCGCCGATGCTCAGCGGAAGCTCGCCGTCGAGAAGGCGGCGGTGGAAGAAGAGCTCCTTGCGCTGCTGCTGGCCCGTGAGTTCCAACTGCCTGAGCATCGCGCTGCCGTCGACCCTGATGCCCATAGACGAAAGTTCCATCGCAGTGTCAAGCACCGGATACCAGAGCATGATGTCGCCGTTGAGGCCCGCGAGGCCCGTGGCAGGATCGACCGTCGACCAGTCGTCGTAGTCAGGCGCCCTGAGGTCGTGGGGTTTGCCGTCGCCCAACCCGCCGCCGATGCCGATGATGAACACGGCGCCGTACTTCTTTGTGATGAGATTCTCGCGCTCCTTCGGACTCTTGTCAGGGTAGAGGCGGCGCAGTTCCTCAGAGTGGATGA
>JAGCFF010000134.1 GCA_017650285.1 Bacteroidales bacterium | reverse complement strand
CATCACCCGTCTGATCTTCGAAGCCCAGCTGAAACGCAACAAGAACATCACCTTCGCTTCCGAATGGTCAAAGAACTTCCTGAAGAACACCAAGATCAACTTCCTCGGCATGCGCAAGACCACCTATCTGATCTCCGCTGTCGTCTGTGTCATCTGCCTCGTGTTCATCTTCACCAAGGGCTTCACCCTCGGTGTCGACTTCAGCGGCGGCCGTACCTACACGGTCCGTTTCGACCAGCCGGTTACGCCGGAGCAGGTGCGTGCAGCCCTCTACGATGAGTTCGGCGAATCGTCCGAGGTCAAGCAGTTCGGTGGTGCTTCCCAGATGCGTATCACCACGAAATACATGGTCGGTGACAAGTCTTCCGAGACCGACCGTATGATCGAAGGCAAGATTTACAACGCATTGAAAGGCTTCTATGCCAACCCGCTGACCCTTGAAGGCTTCACCTCCACGCTGGAGAACCCCAACGGTATCATCAGCAGCGACCGTGTGGACGCTTCCATCGCCAGCGAGATGAAACGCGACGCCGTGATCGCCGTGATCCTGGCCCTGATCGTGATCTTCGGCTACATCGCCATACGGTTCAAGAACTGGACCTGGGGTATCGGCGGTGTGAGCTCGCTGATCCACAACTCGATCATCGTCATCGGCTTCTACTCGATCTTCACCGGTATCCTGCCGTTTACCCTCGATGTCGACCAGACCTTCATCGCCGCAGTGCTGACCATCATCGGTTACTCCATCAACGACAACGTGGTGATCTTCGACCGTATCCGTGAGTACCGGACCCTCTATCCGAAGCGTCCGCTCGAGCAGAACATCAACGAGGCTTTGAACTCCACGCTCTCGCGTACCGTCAACACCTCGGTCTCCACGCTCCTCGTGCTGATCGCCATCGCCATCTTCGGTGGCGAGGCCATCCGCGGCTTCTCGGTCTCCCTGGCCCTTGGCGTCATCGTCGGTACCTATGCATCCATCTTCATCGGTACCCCGATCATGTACGACCTCAACCGCAAGAAACTCGAAAAAGCTTCGACGAAGTAACATGAATGCGTCATTCCGGGCTTGACCCGGAATCTCATACAAAAGCCCGGCGTTGACCGGGCTTTTTTACTATTCCAGCATCTCCATCAACTCCCGCTTCCGGTCGTCCAGCAAATGTGCATAGACCTGGGTCACTTTTACGTCCCTGTGCCCCAACAGTTCCTTCACTTCATAGATCGACGCGCCCTTGCTGATAAGCATCGTAGCAAAGGTATGCCGTCCTACATGTGTTGAGATATTCTTTTTGATGCCTGCACGTTCTGCTATCAGCTTGACGAGTTGATTCACCCGGCAAGTCGCGGCAACCAGCGCACGGGAAAGGGAGAATTCATCAGTACGCCACTCCTCCATACTCAGGAACGGAAATATCCGCTCTTCCGCAGAAGAAAACAAATGGCGATATTTCTCCAGTATTCTCCGGACGCTCTTTGTCACAGGCACCGTTACTTCCCGCTGCGTCTTCTGCATCTTCACTTGCAGCGTCTCTCCGTTGAAGCTACCCCAGCATAGTTGCAGCAGATCGCTGATACGCAGGCCCGTACGGCACTCCAGATAAAAAATGTCGCGTGCCCTGTCCAGTTCGCTCCCCTCTTCAAGCCGCAGAGCCATCATCCGATCCAGCTCTTCTTCCAGCAGATAATTGCGGCGGTGTTCCTCCCGTTTCAGCATCAGTCCGGCGCAAGGGTCCTGCGACACGCCGGCCTGAGTGAGCAGCAGCGACAGAATCTTGATGTTTTCCGTCACTGTACTGTTGCAGTTGCCTTCTTCCTTGATCAGGTACTCCCTGAATCCGGCTATCAGTTCAGGCGTCACGGCTCCCAGTGGCAAGGGTTTTCCGCCTCGGAACCGCGACAGTTTTCGCAAAGTCGCCCTGGTATTGCGGTAAGAAGAATACCGGCCTTCCGCTTTGAGCTGTGCCAACCTTTTTTCGCCCAGATCAAACAAGTCCGTCTTGTTGGACCGGTTGAACCATTGCATCAGTTTCATATTGTACGGTTTTTATCGTATTCGTATTGTAAAATTGCAACAATTTAGACACACAAATATAAATATTTTAGCACAATATTAGGATATTTCGCCACAGTAATCTACATTTCGCCACAAAACCATGACTTCTGCCGGCAGTCTGTTCACTTCTTGTATTGAGCAGGTGGAGCCCCTGGGAATCCAGGATCTGCGCTACGCCAAGGCTGAATACATCCGCGCACTGAAGGATCTGCGTGCAGCTGACGCAGAGTACCGCAGGGCTGAGGCCGCCGTCCAGCTGGCTATCGCCCGCTACGAGGACGCGCTGACCGCAGGTGTCAACGCCGACACCGAGTACCAGAAACTCCTCAACGAGTACCAGAAACTCGTGAACCAGGACTACGCCGGTGAGGTTGCTTACAACGAAGCTGAGCGTCTCGCCAAGCTCGACTCCCTGCAGAAAGCCATGGAAGTTCGTGAGCTGAACCACAAGAGAGCTCTCGCAGAGGCTGAGAAGGACATGAGAATCGCCCAGGAAGACCTCCGCGTCACGATCCGCAACATCAGCCTCGCATGCGGTGACCTGACCGCCAGCGAGAAAGTTGCCATCTACGAAGCTGCCGCTGTTTACTACTACCTCCTCGAACAAGTCATTGTTCAGGACAGTGTCGTGAACGCTGCCCAGATCGAACTCGCCAAAGCTCAGGAATATGCGCTCCGCTTCTCCGACACCGCATGGTGCCCCGGCAAGCTTGAGCTCGTGAATGTCTACGAGCAGATCGAGCACGAGATCGCAATCGAGCAGGCCAAGATCGCCTTCTGGATGGACAAATATGAGAACCTCCCGGACACCAGCGCTGCTGTCGCAGTGTGGAAGGAGTATATGGACGGTTTCGCCGATGCAATCGACGAGATCAATCTCAAGAAGGCCCAGATCGTTGCTGACTCGACCGCTTACGCAGCCCTGATCAAGGAAGGCATCCGCGACTTCGACATCGCCATCGCTGAATGGATCGAAGAGAACTGGGTTACCGAGGATGGTGTGAATTATGTCCAGCCCGCTACCTCCGCCGGCAAGAAGCCGACCGAAGCCCAGTACACCTCCAAGAACGCTGACTCCCTGAAGATCGTCATGGTCAAACCTGAGGATCCCAAGGCTGCTGCCGCATGGGCCAAGTTCGTCTATCTGCTTACCAGCTACAAGGATGACGATTTCCCGGGCTCCAAGGCTTCCCCGGCCAACAAGGTCATTACCGTCAACGGTACTGAAGACACCGTCACCGTCATCGTCCGT
>JAGCFF010000002.1 GCA_017650285.1 Bacteroidales bacterium | reverse complement strand
GGTGATAGAAGGCAAGACCCTGGAGGTCGAGCTCTATGCACCTGCCGAAAGCAAGCCCGTGGCCAAGGTGAAGGTTGTCACCAACGCCTACGGCTCGGCCAGCGGCTCGTTCAAGATTCCTGAGGGCAGCCGCAACGGCAGCTACAGCATAAGGACGAATAACGGCGGCACGAGCGTGCACGTCGAGGAATATGTCACTCCCGATTTCTATCTCGAGATGCCTGCCCTCGAAGGCCTCTACACCTTTGACGACATCATCACCCAGACCGGAGAGGTCAAGGGATATGCAGGCGTTGCGATGGCGGGTGCCAAAGTGGAATATACAGTGCACCGCCAGCCCCGCTGGAGGATCTGGCGTCCCGGCCAGAGCTACGAATGGAAGCTGATTGACGAAGGCAGCGTGACCGCCGACGCGGACGGCCGCTTCTCCATCTCCTTCAAGGCTGAAAGGCCCGATGCGTCAGAGGACGACGACGATGTCAGCGCATCTTTCACCGTCGAGGTGAAGGTCACCGACCGTCAGGGAGAGACCCACGAGGCTTCGCAGAGCGTGATTGTTGCCGACATTCCTCTGGAACTCAGCACGGCGTTCGCCAGCGAAGTGACTGTCAACGACACTGTCATCGCGGTCAACCGCGATGCGGAGAAATATATCCTTATCAAAGGTACCAACCGCAACGGCATTCCCCAGACCGTCGACGGAACCTACAGGCTGCTGCGCGACGGCAAGCCGGTCGCTGAAGGCAGCTTCACCACCGGCAAGGCCGAGGATCTCGATTTCAGCCGCCTGCCTTCCGGCAGCTACAAACTGGAGTACGAAGTGATCTGGCGCGGCCGCACCATCTCGGGCGACAGGGAAGTGGCCCTGTTCTCTCCTTCCGACACCAAGGTTCCTGTGGAAAGCAAGCTGTTCTTCTATCCGATCGAGACCGAAGGAGGCATCGAGTTCTTCGTCGGAACGACGGAGGAAGACCTCTATGTCGAGGTCGAGCTTTTCGACCGCGAGAAGAAGCTCTACCGTATGCCGCTGCACCTGACTGCCAATGCCCGCAGGATAAGCCTGCCCTATCTCGACAAGTACAACGACTGCGTCGAGCTGACGCTGTTCACCATTCGCGACTGCAAGAGCTACAGCGAAACGCATACCTTCAACCGTCCTGTCAGCCCTGTGAAGTTCGGCCTCGAGATCGAGTCGTTCCGCGACCGCACCGCTCCGGAGACTGAAGAGAGCTTCATCGTGAAGGGCCCGGCCAGCGAGCTGACTGTGTCGATATTCGACGTCACCACCGACCGCTACGGCGCCAACAACTTCTGGTTCTCGCCTTTCAGCGCATATTATACCTACAGTCCTTCCGTTTCGACCAACCTCCCCGAAGGCAGGGGCAGGCTGTACAAAGAAGTTGTGGGATATGGAACGGCCGGAGGCAGGATGCTCAGCCGCAGCGTATCGATGAACACAATGGCCAAGAACGGAATCGAAGAGGAGATGGTGATGATGGACGATATGATGGTGGTTCAGGAATCTGCCATGGCGGCAGACTTAGGCGGAGTGGAGAGTGAAGAAGAATTGCAGCAGGCCGATGTCCGCAGCGACTTCGGCGAGACCATAGCCTTCTATCCCCACCTGACCATAGGCGAGAACGGCAGGGCTGAGGTGAAATACACCACCAGACAGGCCTTCGGCACCTTCAGGGTGCTGATCCTGGCCCACGACAAGAACCTGCACAGCGGCAGCGCAGAGCAGAAGTTCATAGTTCAGAAAGAGCTGATGGTGATGCCTTCGCTTCCGCTGTTCGCCACAGAAGGCGACAAGATCACCCTCAAGAGCGTGGTTGCCAATGTAGGCGGCCGAGAGATCAAAGGCACCGCCCGTATCACCATAGAAGATGCAGTGACCGGACGCAAGCTTGACCTCGGCACCAAGGACAAGAAGGTGACGCTGGCCGCCGGAGCCCAGAGCGAGATCGAGTGGACGGTCACCGTCCCGTCTGCCGACAGGATCAACGTGACCATCGACGTCACCGGCGACGGCATCTCGGACGGCGAGAAGAACGCCATCGAGATCGTGCCGCAGATGAAGGAAATCACCGAGACAGCCTCGTTCGTGCTCGGAGGCCCTCACGGCCGCAGCTATTACGAGCGCCAGCTCCGCGACCGCATCGGTGCTAAGGATGCCGTCGTGAGATACGAGGAATACGGCACACTCGACGCTGTCCGCGCCGCCCTCACCGCTCCCAAGCGTCCGACAAACGACAATATGATCAGCTGGCTCAACGTGCTCTATGTGTCACAGGCCCGCCTGAAGATTGGTGAAGTGGTGGACAGGGATCTTGCCGACGCCGCTGTGGCCAAGCTGCTGTCCCTGCAGCGTGCCGACGGAAGCTTCAGCTGGTTCCCCTGCATGTACGGATCCGACGTGCTCACGATGCTCTACCTCGAGAAGATGAGCCAGCTCGACCGGATGGGAGTGCGTCCCGCAGGTCTTGATGCCAGCATCCGCAAGGCCCTGCGCTACATCGACGGCCGCATCTCGGCCATATCCAACGAAAGGAACTGGAGCTATACCTCGCTGATAGACTACTTCGAAGTCAGAAGCAACTATCTGGACATAGCGATGTCCGACAAGGTCAAGGACGTATTCAACCAGTACCTGACGGCATCCGACAAGAACTGGCAGACCCTGTCGATCCAGGCCAAGGCACAGCTCAGCAACACGCTGCTGCGCACCAAGGGCACCGAGTTCTGGCGCAGCGCCTTCACGGGCAGGGTGGACAAGCTCATCGCGTCGCTCGTGGACCACGCTGTGGTCAACCGCACCGTGGGATGCTACTTCCCCAACGCCGTGATGCCTTTCAGGGGCCTGATGAGCAATGAAATCTATGCCCACGCCGAGCTTCAGGAACTGTTCTGGCTCGTAGGTGAGAAGGAAACCGTCAAAGGCTTGCAGCAGTGGCTGCTGCTCCAGAAGCACAACCAGGCCTGGGAGAGCGATATGGCCACGGCCGACGCCGTGTTCGCCCTGCTCACCCACGAGGCCGAGGACCTGCGCCTGGGCGCCGTATACTATACCTACAAGGCTCCGATGAAGGAAGTCAAGGAATTCGGCAACGATATGACCGTCAAGCGCTCGTTCTGGCGCGACGGCAAGCAGCTTGCCGAGGGTGACGTGCTCCACGTGGGAGACCGCATCGAGGTGCGCTACGACATCTGGAACGGCGAGAACCGCTCGTTCGTGCAGGTGCACGCAATGCGCCCGGCCTGCTTCTATCCGGTGGACGAACGCTCTTACGGCTCGTCGTATTTCTACAAGGAGCAGACAGCTTCCGGCACCGAATACTACTACCAGCTGCTGCCTGAGGAAGACACACGCCTCGTGGAGTCATTCTACGTGACTCAGGAAGGTGTGTTCGACAAAGGTCTTGTGGAGATCGAGTCGCTGTATGCTCCTGAATACAGGGGTCACACTGCAGGCGGAACGGTCATCAGTGAGTAGGCGCGTCGTTGATGCGGCGGATCTTCGCTCCGAGGGCTGAAAGCCTTTCCTCTATGTTTTCGTAACCGCGGTCGATCTGTTCGACATTGTGGATGATGCTCCTGCCTTCTGCGCCCAGCGCTGCGATCAGCAGTGCGATGCCGGCGCGGATGTCGGGAGACGTCATCTCGCGTCCTTTCAGCTGGCGGGTATGGTTATGCCCGATGACCACCGCCCTGTGCGGGTCGCAGAGGATTATCTGGGCTCCCATATCGATCAGCTTGTCGACGAAGAACAAGCGGCTCTCGAACATTTTCTGATGGATCAGCACGCTGCCCTTCGACTGGGTGGCGACCACCAGCATCACGCTGAGAAGGTCGGGTGTCAGGCCCGGCCAGGGAGCGTCTGCAATCTTGAGGATGGAACCGTCGATATAGGTTTCCACGGCATTCTGCTTCTGCGCGGGGATGTAGATGTCGTCGTCTTTCTGGATTATCTTGATGCCGAGGCGGCGGAAACTGTCGGGGATGATGCCGAGGTTCTTGTATGACACGTTCTTGATGGTGAGTTCGCTGCAGGTCATTGCAGCCATACCGATGAAGCTGCCGACCTCGATCATATCGGGCAGTATGGTGTGCTGCGCTCCGTGGAGCGATTCCACGCCGTCGATGGTGAGCAGGTTGGAGCCGATGCCTTCGATGCGGGCTCCCATACCGGTGAGCAGGCGGCACAGCTGCTGAACGTAAGGCTCGCAGGCTGCGTTGTAGATCACGGTGCGTCCCTTGGCCATCACTGCGGCCATAATGACATTGGCGGTGCCGGTGACAGAAGCCTCCGAAAGCAGGATGTCGGCACCTTTCATCTTCTTGGCAGTGATGATGTAGGCAGCCTTGTCGGTGTCATACACGGCCTTGGCTCCCAGCTTGGCGAATCCGTCGAAATGGGTGTCGAGATGACGGCGGCCGATCTTGTCTCCTCCGGGCTTGGCGGCAATGGCATAGCCGATGCGCGAGAGCAGCGGACCGATCAGCATCACTGAACCCCTGAGGGCGGCATTGTCGTGGCGGAATTTCTCGCTGCGCAGGAAATCCATATCGATCTCTTCAGCACGGAAAGACCATTTCTTCGCTCCGACCTTCTCGGCCTTGCAGCCCATCTCCTGCAGCAGGCCGATGAGATTGCGCACATCGGCGATGTCGGGGATGTTGTCGATGATGACTTCATCCCTGGTGAGCAGGGTGGCGCAAAGCACCTGCAGGGCTTCGTTTTTAGCTCCCTGGGGAGTGATGGTGCCGTGCAGGGGATGACCGCCTTCTATTTCAAAAGATGCCATTGTTAATACTGTTGATAAAGATTACCCAAAGATAATTATTTTTGCTCTTATGAAAATCGGAGATGTCGATTTAGGGGAAAAACCCCTCTTGCTGGCCCCTATGGAGGACGTGACGGATGTGTCGTTCAGATATGTCTGCAAGAAGTTCGGCGCCGATATGATGTACACCGAGTTCATCTCGTCCGACGGGCTCATCCGCGATGCGGCAGGCTGCCTCGACAAGATGACAATCTACGATTACGAACGGCCGATAGGAATGCAGGTCTACGGCAATCTGCCCGACGCGATGGTGGAGTCTGCCAGGAAGATGGATGCGGCGGGAGCGGATGTCATCGACATCAATTTCGGCTGCCCGGTGAGCAAGATCGCGCGCCGCGGAGCCGGGAGCGGAATGATGAAGGAGCCGGACAAGATGGTCGACATCACCCGCAGGATAGTGGACGCCGTGTCGAGGCCTGTGACGGTCAAGACCCGCCTGGGCTGGGACGAGAATTCGAAGATAATAGTGGAGCTGGCGGAGAGGCTGCAGGATGCCGGCATTTCGGCCCTCACCATCCACGGCCGCACACGTTGCCAGATGTACAAGGGCGAGGCTGACTGGACACTGATAGGCGAGGTGAAGAACAATCCCCGGATGCACATCCCCATCATAGGCAACGGCGACATAAAGACTCCGCAGGACGCTGCCGCCGCCTTCGACCGCTACGGCGTGGACGGGGTGATGATAGGCCGGGCAAGCTTCGGACATCCCTGGATTTTCAAGGAGATAAGGCACTACCTCGAAACCGGCGAAGAGCTGCCGCCTATGTCGGTGGCCGACCGGGTGGCCCTTGCCAAGGACCATCTGGCCAAGTCGATCGAGGTGAAGGGCCCGCGCACCGGCATCCTTGAGATGCGCCGCCACCTGAGCTGCTATTTCAAGTCGCTGGTCAACTTCAAGGAGACGAGACTCAAACTGGTGACGTCGATGGACGTCGATGAGATAAATTCAATACTGGACTATATTCAAGAACACTGGGGGTAACTTTTTCCGATGTCAAATTTTGTAAACAAGGTTCTTCTTTTCCCGTACTACGTGGCTCTGGCTGCCCGCAACCGGGCTTATGACAAAGGCCGTCGCAAGGTGATGGACTATCGCGCTTTCGGCGACCGCGTCATTTCGATTGGCAACATTGCGATGGGAGGTACAGGCAAGACTCCGCACGTGGAGATGTTCATCAGGCATTTCCTGGAAGAGGGAAAGACAATTGCCGTGGTGTCGAGGGGATACAAGAGGAAGACCAAGGAATGCATAGAGGTCAGCGTGGACTCTTCGGCCCTGGAAGTGGGCGACGAGCCCCTGCAGATAAAGCGCAAGTTCCCGCAGGTCCGCGTGTTCGTCGACAAGCACAGGGAAGTGCCCACCGAGCAGGTCATCAATCCGCCGCTCGGCATTCCGGTGGATGTGGTCATTCTCGATGACGCCCACCAGTACCGCAAGCTCGTTCCCGGCCGTTCGATAGTGCTCATCGACTACAACCATCCGGTGTTCAAGGACAACCTCTTCCCTTTCGGAAGGCTGCGTGACCTCCCCACACAGATCAAGCGGGCCGACACCATCATCATCACCCGCAGTCCGGCCTGGCTCGACGAGTGGCAGAAGGAGAAGATCATCTCTGCCAACCGCATCAATCAGAACCAGAAGGTGTTCTTCACCACGGTGGATTATCTCAAGCCCGTCAAGGTGTTCGACGATGCCGACGGAAGGTTCATCTACAGCCAGGAGGCCATCCTGTTCAGCGGTATCGCCGACCCGATCGAGCTGCGCAACTACCTCACCACGCGCTATGCCGAGATCTACGAGGTGAAATACCCCGACCACCATTTCTACACCAAGAAGGACATAAAGGATCTCGCCCGCCTGGCCAAAAAGTATCCAGCCGCCGTGCTCCTCACTACAGAGAAGGATGCACAACGGCTGAAACTTGTGGAGGAGGCCTGCCAGGCCATCAGCACCCGCCTCTTCTATGTCCCGATAGAGACCAGGATGATAGAAGGCGAGAGCGACCTACTTCTCTACAAAAGTAACAATTGAGTGGGCCGGAATCTTGAAGGTCAGCGATGAGCCGTCGACGCTGAACGCGCTGAAGGCCTTTGTCCCTACTTTGTCAGGTACGTCGAAAGAGTTGTAGTCCTTGATGTCTGGACTTGCAAGGATTTCCGCTGTGAAGGTCTTGCCGCCGGCTCCGAGATCGACGGTCACGTCCACGTCGCTGTCAAGGTTGACGTTGGTGACGGAGATGCTGAGCTTGCCGGCATCCGATACCGAAGCGGTGGAACTGATGGCGTGTACGTCGGCCAGTATGCCCTCGGCGCTCTTGAGCAGGTCGGACTTGACTTCGGCCGGCACGTATCTGTTCCTGCGGTGGGCGTTGTACATCTTGTAGACGAAGAAGGTAGGGGTCTTGAGCATCTTCTCGCCGTCGGTGAGGATCATGGCCTGGAGCACGTTGACCATCTGGGCGATGTTGGTCATATTGATGCGCTCGGTGTATTTGTGGAAGATGTCGAAGGTGGTGGCGGCCACGATGGCGTCGCGCATAGTGTTCTGCTGGAAGAGGTGGCCGGGGTTGGTGCCGGGCTCCACGTCCCACCAGGTTCCC
>JAGCFF010000133.1 GCA_017650285.1 Bacteroidales bacterium | reverse complement strand
TCCTGACGAGCAGTACAGCCTGATGACCTTCTTCACCATCTTCCGCAGCCCCCTGATGTTCGGAGGCGACCTGCCGAGCAACGACGAGTTCACTCTCTCGCTGCTGACCAACGAGGAAGTTCTCAAGATGCACCGCGAAGGCACGGATGTTCACGAAGTGTCAGACGAGAACGGCATCCTGGCTGTAAGTTCTACCAACAGCCGCACGGGTGACATCTATCTCGCAGTCTTCAACAAGAACAACGAGGAAACTTCATTCAACTTCAACCTTGAGGAGGCCCTGGGGCTCAAGGGAGCCCGCAAAGTGACTGTCCTCTGGGAAGACCAGAAGATAGGCAGGGTGCGTGAGCTGACAGGCTCGCTGCGTCCTCACGCCTGCGTGCTCTACAAGGTCAGCAAGTAATACCGGTCCAGTGCAGGCGATTTGTCTGATGTCGCCGCTGTTGCAGCCGCAACCCAACTTTCACGGATTTGGCTTATGCCCTCTGCAGGGCATGGGGAGGGCCTTTCTGGAATCCGTGGAAAGATTTCTTGCCACGGATTGACCTAATGTGCCCCACGGACCGTTCCTGGGCCGACTCTTCCAATCCGTGAAAGTTAGGTTGTGGCTGTGGAATTTGGATTTGTGGTGGAAAGCAGACAATTGTCGTTACGGCACCATATACTTTCTCCTGACTCACTATATTAGTGCAGGCTTGTGTCAGAACTTCGCAGTGCGCGAGGGGCGAGACCTGAATTGGTTGTGAATATGGAGAAGAATTACGCAAGAGTCAGCAAGACAGAAAAAGACCTTGGCATTGATGTTCCTTTCATCAAAGGGCAGGAGGTCAGTATCAGCAATTGCTGGCATTTCAGCACGGATGGAAGAGAAGTGGATGCGATGTTCATGGATGCGCAGGAATTCCGAGACGGTATGAACCGCATCTATCCACTTGCCAAAAGATATGAAATTGACATACTGGCTTTTTCTCTGATGGACACGCACGTGCATTTTATCCTGCACGGGTCTTTCGACCATTGCAACAGATTTATGCACGAATATGTGAAGCAGACATCGTGGGCGATATCCCATCGACGGGGAGAGCGGCACAAACTGCGCTATGTACCTATACACCATCAAGTGATTGATACAGATCAGTATCTGAAAACGGCTATATGTTATGTAATAAAAAACGCACCGGTAGGAGGCATCCCGTTCAATGCCTGCGACTACCCGTGGTCAAGCGCTGCTCTGTACTTCAAGCGTGAACACGGTTGGACTGCGCCGAAATGGTTAGAATACAAGGATAAAGAAGATGATTTCCAGAAACAATATGGTATTGTCTTTCCTGGAAAATATGTCGACTACCAACTTGTGGAGAAGATTTTCAAAACCCACAAAAGTTTCAATTACTTTATGTGTATTTCCAGGGAGAGAGACATTGAATCCAGAGGTGGTGCTATCTCACACCTTTCATTACCGATGCAGGAGATGCGGCAGCACAAGACAGAAGTCTGTCTGGAACTGTATGGAGTGAACAACATTCGCTTACTGACTACAGAGCAGAGACTCCGTCTGGCAAAAGTCCTGAAAGCCCGCTATAATTCTTCGGTTAAACAACTCGCAAGACTCTGCGGTCTCGTCTATACCGAGGTTAAGGATATGATTTGAGGGCTACTTTGTCTTTCGGGGAGGGAAGCTGTGGGTTTCCTGGATGCTGCCGTCTTCCATGCTGTGGACGGTTATGACAAGCTTTCCGATGGTTTCTTCGCAGTTCGTCGCATCCCCGTTCCATATTGCACATGAAGGAGCGATAGCAGCGACCTTGTCCATTGTGGGTCCGAAGACTTCATCGGGCGTGAGTATCATTAATGACGCAGAAATGCGATGGTGTACCAGTATTTCGTTGCGGGCTTCAGGCCGGTCAGGCGTATCAGCATCACGTGCTCGTTCATATCGGTGATGCGGAATCCGCCGCATTTGACGGTGACGGCATCGCACATATCGGGCCGGGTGATGTAGCGGACATAAACGTTGCCATATCCGGTAGAGCCGCCACCGCCAAGGCAGCAGAGCGTTTAAGAAAATCCCTGCGATTCAAAGGCAGATTGGTGAAGATTTTACTGCGCCATCAGCGTTTCGAGGATGGTGCGGCACTCGCGGTCAGGGTCGTTCTTGACCTCGCACACGTCGT
Organism: Bacteroidales bacterium; assembly: GCA_017650285.1. Lineage (GTDB taxonomy): Bacteria > Bacteroidota > Bacteroidia > Bacteroidales > UBA932 > Equibacterium. The sequence continues at coordinate 870 of JAGCFF010000133.1, read as the reverse complement.
TGAGCACCATCACTTCGCCGTTCTCTGCCGTATATTTCGGCCAGGTCGGGAGTGATTTGCAGTTCGGGTCGCCTGTGCGCATAAATGCGAGCAGAGCGTCGGCCATCTTGTCTGAAAGTGCCATGGGCCTCGGACCGCCGCCGGTATGGGTGATCATCGTGTCGGTGTTGTGCAGCCAGAAGCAGATGTCCAGACAGTGGAAGGCACGCATACGGCCGTCGAACAGAGGCGGCTGCCAGCCGAACCAGGCCATATAGACCGGCGATTTCTGCTGAAGCTTGGTGTTGGCTGCCCGGATGACATTCGTGCGGACGCCTGTCAGCAGGGCCCATATCTCGATGGGACGGCAGTCGGGGAAAGTCTTGGCATAAGCTTCGACTATCTGGCGGGTGTTGGCGCCGTATCGTGAGCTCAGCTGCTGCACTACACCGTCCATCGTGATGTTTTCAAGCGAAGCGTCGGTGCGATTGGGGTTGCTTTCCTGGAAAACCGTGCAGTAGAGCATCGGGATGTCGGGAACATTCGGATCGTTGGGGTCGAAGAAGTTGAAAGGAAGGTCGATGCCGTCGGAAACCGGGCTGAAGCCGGCGCGCATTCCGGTCTCGGCTGCCATACGGCGGGAAGCGCGGTTGGCAAGGGCATAATAGTCTTCCCAGGGCATCTCCTGCAGCTTGTCGATCTGCGAGGCCTTGAGCCCTGCTTCCTTGAGGATGTATTCACCGAGTTTTTCGGCAGAAGCCTTGTCAGCGCCGCGGACAGAGTTGCCTGAGAGGGCTACGCCTTTGTGCACAAGTCCCTTGGCTGCAGGCATAGCAGCGATGATGCTGACTTTGGAGCCGCCGCCTGACTGGCCTATGACAGTCACGTTGC
>JAGCFF010000019.1 GCA_017650285.1 Bacteroidales bacterium | reverse complement strand
GTCAGATGCTTCAGCCGTAGGTTCTGAAGCCATCGTATATTTCACCAAAGACATCAGTCCTGAAGGATTGATCAAGATCTACGAAGCTCTTGGCGTTGACGCCAAAGGCCGAGTAGCCGTGAAGATATCCACCGGCGAATCGATGCTCTCCAACCATCTCCGTCCCGAACTGATCGGACCTTTCGTCCAGAAGATCGGCGGCACCCTCGTGGAGTGCAACACTGCTTACGGCGGAAACCGCGCACAGACTGATATCCATCGCCAGACCATCGAGGAGCACGGATACAATGCTATCGCGAAGGTCGACATCATGGACGAGGAAGGCGAGATCAAGATCCCTGTCAAGGACGACAAATGGATCAAATATGACATCGTCGGCTCACACATCCAGAACTATGACTTCATGGTTTCGCTGGCCCATTTCAAAGGACACGCCATGGGTGGTTTCGGAGGCGTGCTGAAGAACCAGAGCATCGGTGTGGCATCGTCCAACGGAAAGGTCAACATCCACTCTGCCGGCCAGGTAGAGGAAGCCAATCCGGAAGGCAACCTTCACGCCCCTGAGGGATGGTTCGAATCTCCCGAGAAGAACACTCCTTTCATCGAGGCTATGGCTGCGGCTGCACAGGCCGTCCACGACTACTATATGAAGAAGAACGGCATCGTCTATATCGATGTGATGAACAATATGTCCATCGACTGCGACTGCGACGGCAACCCTCACAAGCCTACGATCCAGGATATCGGCATAGCCGCTTCCCTTGACCCCGTGGCTCTCGACAAGTTCTGCCTGGACCAGGTATTCAACCTGCCCAACGACGAGAACAACGACACCAAGGCACTCATCGACCGCATCAACCAGAGGCACGGCACCCGCATCGTCTTCCGCGCCGAAGAGAACGGTCTCGGCACCACCAAGTACAAGGTGGTCGAGATCTAGGCAATGAAACTCCGCGTCCTCCTGTTTTTCTCTGTTTTCCTGATCGTGGGTTGCCAGTCATCCCCCGAAGAGGCTGCCATTGCACGCCAGCTGAAGGAATATCCCCAATCCAGGGTGCAGGACATCTACAAGAGCTTCTGCCAGGACTACCTCGGCCCGGAGCACCTCATACCCGATCCGGAGTATGCAAGGAATTATCTCAAGAGCGAACTTGCCGGCTTCCGCGAGGACCTGGACAATCATCTTTACGAAGAGCCATCGCAGATGTACTGCCCGGTCGGCGATCAGGGCAACTATGTGAGGGTGGATCTTTCAGCAGTACTGAAGGGTCGTGTCAGCGAAGATGCTCTGCTGGATGCATTCGTGCGCAGCGCCAATGAAGGTTGGAAGGTCTCACCCGAGGAATGGATCGCCAAGTGGAACGACATAGCAGGAATCATCCGGAAACATTTCAGTGACATACCCGGGGCTGAGCAGGACCTCGTGCGTCTCGATTCCCTCATCAGGGAAGGCAACCTCATAATGCATCACAGCCCAGAGTTCGAGGCAGCCTACCATCCCCATTACAGGATCATATCGAAGGACATCTTCGAATCCGATATCAAACCCCTCATCGACTAATGGTAATAAACGTTTACTCACAGTATTTCCAGGCTCAGGCGTCATTCTCCGGAGTTGAGCGCCGAGGAGCCCACGTCCTGCTGATCTCTGATTCAGAAGCAGGAATGATCACATACAAGGCAGCCGTTTCATTCTTTCCCCATCGCGATCCGGAAGATTTCGCCGTTTCGTACGACGCATACTTCGAGAAGGAGATTTACAATGCTCCCGGCCGCCGTTCGAAGAAGCGCGAAGCTGAATTCCTGGATTCTCTGCGCAGCGAGATCGACGCCATAGCGGCTGAACATAACGCTGCAGTCGACTGGGACCATCCTCTCAACGAAGCCCGTCTGGGATAAAATCCGAATCCGCTTGAAAACAGTCCTTCACAAAAAGCTCTTCCGGGAACTTACCGTCGATGAGCTGTACGAACTTCTGCGCATCCGCTCGGAAGTCTTCGTCGTGGAGCAGGACTGCGTCTATCAGGATATGGACCGCGACGACCAGGCCTCTGTCCACCTGTGGCTGACAGAGGGCGACAAAGTCGTGGCCCTCTGCCGCGTCTGCCCTGCCGGCACCCATATGCAAGAAGTATCCGTCGGCCGCGTAATCACAACCGAACGCGGCAAAGGCTATGGCAAGCAGATTATGCTCGAAGGCATCAATGCGGCCAGGGAACATTTCGGAGCGGAGCGCATCGACATAGAAGCACAGGAGTACGCCCGCGGCTTCTACGAGCAGGTGGGCTTCCGCCAGTCTTCAGAGCCGTTCATCCTCGACGGCATAACCCACATCCGTATGACCTGGACGTTACAGGGCTGAAATCTCTTACAATTCCCCGTGTGCTGCGGCATTGGCCGCAAATATATTCTCCATCGGAACTGAGCCGACGGTGCAGTCGGCACCGATCATCACACGGCCGGGATTGGCCTTGAGGATTTTGTGGACTTCCGCGGCGACATCGTCAGTCGAGATCTTGGTCATCTCTCCAAGGCGGTCGAATCCGCCGAGTACGGGACGGCCGAAGAGGGCTATCGCATCGCTGATCGAGAACGGAGTGCCGTTGAGGTTCGTGGGAGTATTGACAATCTGCGAGGGATAGACAGTGAAGCGGCTGAGGTCGTCATACGGGCCTTCCCAGTTGCAGATGTGCAGGATATTCATCTTCGTGCCTTTGTTGCATTCGCCCATCACCGCCAGGTCGTAGGGCTTGACGTAGGTCTCGAAGAAATCGGGAATGTCGTAGAACGTCATCTCGCCGCCCTGGGTGCACATATAGAAGCCTTGGATACCGACCTTCTTGCACTCCTTGACCAGCCACAGCAGCGCGTCACGGTATGAGTCGAAAACTGCCTTGAGAAGCTCGGGACACTCCACTGCAGCCTCCTTCATCCTTCTTTCGCCCAGTGCCTGACGGGCCACCTGGTATGTGTTGTAAAGGGTGGGCAGGACATAGGTATCCTTCCCTTCGGCTTCCTGGAGTTTCGCGATGATCTCCAGAGTCGGCCTGTAGAAGTCTTCCGGAATGAATTGGATCTCCCCCTCCTTCATCTCGCGGATCCTCGGCACAACCTGCTCGAACTGCACCTTCAGTATGTCCATCTTGGACTCGCGGAAATAGTTCAGGTGCGCCTGGACGGCGGCATCGCCTACCTTCTGGTCGTTGCTGAAATGAATGAAGAACGCTGCAGGCGCATAGGACGGATCGAGAGTTCCCGCAACGAAGGCGTCCATTATACCTTTCTTGGTGTCAGGAATCCTGGGACCGCAGGAAACGAGAATGGTCAAGGCTGCTCCGACAAGGGCGGCAAGACGAATGGGGAAAGTTTTCATAGTGGTCTTGTTTTTTGCTTGGTATATCAAAGATAGCTATTATCTGTTTTTTCTTACCTTAGCGCAAAGAAAAAAGCCTGAAACACGGCAATAATCCATTATTCCATGAAAAAAATCATTCTGACAGCCGCTTTCTCAGCCTGGGCCCTTATGACCTTCGCATCAAACATTCCAGTTCGCGAATTCCGTTATGCCGGACCATTCCCTGTAAAGACACCCTTTATTGTAGACAGTGTGAATGTCCAATCCAAAGCATTCGACTTCGCCAGCCTTCTTGACAAGCCCCTGTCTTCAGATATGCTCAAGGCATCCGGAAACTACAATTCCGACAATCTGCCTGTCAGCAAGGATGCTGACGCCATTCATCTTCTGGAATTCGATTTCCAGAACAGCGGCTATACTACCGCCACAATAAAAGTTGAAGGAGTAAAGGCATACAAGATAACCGTCGACGGAAAGGAAGGCGGAGCGAATCTCAAGCTCCAGCCTTTCACCCACAGAGTGCGCATCAGATATTTCACTCCAGCCGGCGAGGCTTCAGCCCCGACAGTTTCGATAGACACGCCGGATTCCGCCAAGATATCGTTCCGCAACGATGGAAAACATCTGTACAGTATGTCAGATGTACTTCTGGGTACACGCCTATCTGGTGTTTCCCTCAGTTCTGACGGCAAATATATGATTGCCGGCTACTCTACAACAATGGAGGGCGGAAGGTCCAGTTCAGTATCCAGGATGATAGAGACAGCAAGCGGCCGCGTTCTGTTCGAGACTCAGGAAAGGCTCACGTGGATGCCGGTAACGCCGAAGTATTACAAGACCAGAAGGGGTGCGAACACGACACAGCTCATAGTTGTCGATCCGTCTACAGGAGCAGAACAGGTACTTGTGGAAGATCTCCCCGAAGGAAGCTTCAGAATGTCTCCCACAGAGGATTTCCTGATCTACAGCTTCTCTGAGGAAGGTCCCAGGGAGCGTCCTGAAATCTATCAGATACTCACCCCCGGCGACCGCCAGCCTGGTTGGAGGAGTCGCTCATATTCCTCAAAGTATGATATTGCAACAGGCGTGATGCAACGCCTCAGCTACGGATACCACAGTTCAAGGGTAATGGATATTGCTCCTGACGGAAAGACTGCCCTGATGATGGTCAGTGAAGAGAGGCTGACCCAGCGCCCCACATCACTTGGAACCCTGTACCTGCTCGACCTTGAAACGCTGGATGCCAAGGTGCTTGTGGATAAGGACGGCTTCATGGCCGGCGCCCAGTTCTCTCCGGACGGCAAGAAAGTGCTGTTGTCCGGCTCTCCGGAAGCATTCGGCGGCATCGGAAAGAACGTCAAGCCCGGTCAGACCCCGAGTATGGAAGATATGCAGCTTTACATACTGGACCTGGCCACGGGCAAGATCACACCCCAGACCAAAGATTTCGATCCGAACGTTTCATCGGCCCGCTGGAGCAAGTCCGACGGAATGATCTATTTCACTGCAGAGAACAGGGATTACATCGACTTGTATGTGATGAACCCCAACAACGGCCGCATCACTTTGATAGAAACCAAGGAAGACCTTGTCAAAAGTTTTGCGCTTGCAGCGGGTTCTTCCCTGATCGCTTATTACGGGCAGGGTGCATCCAATTCCGACAGGCTCTATACCTACGACACCAAGTCGAAGAAAACCATCCTCCGAGACGACCTCAGTGCCGTCATCCTGAAGGACGTCGACCTTGGAGAATGCCACGAGTGGAATTTCAAGAATTCAAAAGGCGAGACAGTCTACGGCCGCTTCTACCTTCCGCCCGACTTCGACCCTGCAAAGAAGTATCCTATGATCGTGAATTACTATGGAGGGTGCAGTCCTACCAGCCGCAACTTCGAGAGCCGCTATCCGCATAATGCATACGCCGCACTGGGTTATGTGGTTTATGTGGTGGCCGGCCCCAGCGGCGCCACCGGATTCGGCCAGGAGTGGTCAGCAAGGCACGTGAATACCGCAGGTGACGGTCCGGCTCAGGATATCATCGAAGGCACGAAGCAGTTCTGCAAGGAGCATCCGTTTGTGAACGAGCAGAAGATCGGCTGTATCGGAGCATCCTATGGCGGATTTATGTCTGAATACCTCCCTACCGTGACCGACATCTTCGCCTGCTCAGTTTCACACGCCGGAATCAGCGGCCACTCGAGCTACTGGGGATTCGGATACTGGGGATACTCCTACAGTGAAGTCTCAATGGCCAACAGTTATCCCTGGTCTGACCGGGAACTCTATGTCGACCAGAGCCCTCTGTACCGGGCAGACAAGATTAACACTCCCCTGCTGCTTGTCCACGGTGATGCAGACACTAACGTCCCTTTCAACGAGAGCGTACAGCTGTTCACGGCGCTTAAACTTCTGGGCAAGGAAGTGGCTTTCGTGGCCGTAACCGACCAGAACCACCACATCCTTGATTATCAGAAGCGTCTTGAATGGCAGGAGACCATCTGGGCCTGGTTTGCCAAATGGCTTCAGGACGACCCGTCCTGGTGGGATGCCGTATACAGTCCCAAGAGTCTCTAATCTGCCTGTTCATCTGCGACTTATTCCCATAGCAATTTGTTGTATATTTTGTATAATAATCGCTGACAGATGAAAATAGAAGAAGGATATATGCCCTTTCTGGGGCACAAGACATACTACAGGATCGTAGGTGAGGCATCCAAAGACAAAAAACCTCTGCTGCTTCTGCACGG